>JABDKX010000228.1 GCA_013001975.1 Saprospiraceae bacterium
TGCAACTCTGTATAATTGCGCTGTGACCCTCTCTATTTTCAAAATAATTCTATTTTTTGTACCTTTTGCCAAAATTACCTTCTTCATGATTTACAATCCTAGAATAACTTTAATAGGAGGTGGCATAATGAGTGCTACACTTGGTGTACTTATCAAACAACTTGCTCCTCAAGCTCAAATTACATTATATGAGAGATTAGATAAAGTAGGAGCAGAGAGCTCTGATGCATGGAATAATGCAGGAACAGGACATTCAGCATTTTGTGAGTTGAACTACACACCTATGAGGGAAGACGGTTCAGTAGATATCAGCAAAGCGTTAAGAATCAGTGAGGCTTTTGAAGTTTCAAAACAGCTTTGGGCATACCTTCTTAAAAACGAGTTAATTCAAACATCGGTGCCATTTATAAATGATATTGACCACATGAGTTTCGTTTGGGGAAAGGAGAATAAAGATTTTTTACAAAAGAGATACCAAGCACTCACAAAGTATGGCATGTTTGATGATATGTTGTATTCAGAATCACATAACGAAATTTTAGAGTGGATTCCGCTTATGATGGAAGATCGTGATCCAAGTGAAACAATTGCAGCAACAAGAATGGCCATCGGAACAGATGTCAATTTTGGACAAATTACAAGATCGATGATTTCATACCTAGATGGTTGTGATGGTGTCGATATTTTATTAGGTCACGAAGTTGAAGATTTGAAAGCCATAGAAAATGGATGGTTGGTATCAGTTACAGATTTAAAAAATGATAGAGAAAAAACAGTAGCCAGTGATTTTGTTTTTATTGGTGCAGGAGGTGGATCAATGACTTTATTAGAAAAGACAGACATTCCAGAATCAAGAGGCTATGGCGGTTTCCCAGTCAGCGGACAATTCCTAAAATGCAATAATGAAGAAGTTATAAAAAGGCATGAAGCAAAGGTGTATGGAAAAGCGGCTTATGGTTCACCTCCAATGTCAGTACCTCACTTAGACACTAGGATGCTTGATGGAAAACGTTCATTGTTGTTTGGTCCTTATGCAGGGTTTTCAACAAAGTTTTTAAAAAACGGATCTTACTTTGATTTGCCATTATCAATTGAGATGCATAATGTGTGGCCTATGCTTTCTGCAGGTATACAAAATATAGAATTGACAAAATATCTGATTACCCAAGTCATGCAATCCCAAGAAGATCGCTTTGCATTTTTAAAATCATTCTACCCTAAAGCCAAATTTGAAGATTGGGAATTAGTAACTGCAGGTCAACGTGTTCAGATAATTAAAAAAGATGAAAATGAAGGAGGTGTCCTCAAATTCGGAACTGAAATTGTAACAAATAAGGAGAAAAATATGGCGGCACTCTTAGGGGCTTCTCCTGGCGCTTCAACTTCAGTGTCCATTATGTTAGACTTATTGAAACTATGTTTTAATGATTATTATAAAAGTGAAGAGTGGACAAATAAACTGGCAGAAATATTTCCAAGTTTTGGTAAGTCATTAATAGAAGATGGTAAACTTTGTAAGTCTGTAAGACAATATACCACTGATGTTTTGAAGTTGGATTAATAGCCCAAAGTAATCACATGTAAATCACCGTTCAAATCTGTTGTCAGTGTTGATGAAGCATGTAAATTTAGTGTAAAGCAATTGGCTACTTCGCCAGCAAATATTTTAACTGATTTGTTCGCTGGGATAACAACATCATGACAAACATCCGGAATCATATTTAAAGACCAATTATCAGCATCCATCCAAATATCATTACTGCCTACATACGTATTGACAGTTGTTGTGACCATGGTTGGACCACCACAAGTACAATCAGGTTGTAATGTTGTACCTGTTGAACAAGCATTGCCATCATCACATGGTGTACCTACTTGGGTTATATTAGGATCTGAATCATCGCAATCCGTATCGTCTGTTACGTACCCAGATGGTGGTGTTATAGTGGTCATGCTCACATTAGGATCTCCAAAACCATCCATATCAGAATCAAGATAGTAGGTGACCATTGTTTCTGTACGTGTATAATAAAAATCTGTATTTCTGAACACAGCAGCTAATTCACCACAGACAGAATTAAAATCATGAGGGGATAAAAAACTGATATTCCCTCTGATCAATTCTTTTGGTCCAAAATTTAATGGAGCGGTAGCAGGAGCAGAAATCAGAGAAATTGAATCTAATGAGTTGTCACGATTAACTCCAATTACATAAACAGTATTGTCAAAATTATAAATACTTCCAAAATATGTGCTTGAAGAACCAAAATCTATTGAGTCTAATATACCAGGCCAAATAGCACCTAATGTATCAGAAGAAACGGCAATGACTAAACTGTCTGGAGCGACGCCATTATCTGCAATACGGACTAAAACATGAGGTTTATTATCAACAACTACATGACCTAAACATGCTCCATCTGGATATACAAGTTCAGGAGTTGCCCAACTGTTTCCATCAACATCTAAAGCTCTTGTAAAATAAATGCCATTGATATAAGGTGAAGCTGCAGAAGGGACCATTTGGATGGAAGCAGATGGATGACCGTTTAAAATTTGAATGTTAACAATATTTTGAGATCCTGATGTACATTGCTTACCTGCCAAAACAATTGGAGAGTTCCATGAATTTCCTTGAGCATCTGCAGCTCTTACATATTTTATGTCACCATTGCAAAAGTCTTTTTCTTCATTATAAACTATAGCTGGATTTCCATTGACTACCATCATTTCACATTTTCTACCAATCACATTGCCAGAGTCAACAACTTTAAATTGAGTCCATGCAGAGCCATCAAGATCATCAGCACGACAATAAACAAAGGTTAGATTTGAATCGTCTTGAAAACAAATTGCAGGATGCCCATCAACAATAATCAAATCTGGACTACTGACAGATGTTATGTTAGCAATATATAGACTCGAAATATTTATTGCGGTCCCCCAATTATTTCCACAAACATCTAAAGCCCTAACATACATTATATTATCATTTACATCCCGATAGCAAATTGCAGGATATCCATTGACGACTGTTAATGATGGATTGGATAAATGATGACTTGTTCCAATATTTAATGGAGTAGACCAAGTATTTTGACCACACATTGTCAAACTCCACAAAATTGATAACACAAAAACGAAAGTTTTCATAAGTCTTTAAATAGATGGATTACTACATAGATACTTTTTTATAGACAATTGTCCACTGAGCATAAAAAATAATATTTTTAATCATGTCAAACCAGACAGAAAATCCTAAATACCATTATACTTTGAAATCTTCTTTCAACTCTTTAAAATATTTCTTTGCTTCCTTCATTACTTTAGGAGCTAGTGTCAAGGTTGCAATCATCGTTGGAATTGCCATCAAAGCAAAAAAGCCGTCTATCAAGTTTAGTATGATATCAATAGATAGGGTAGCACCAATTAGAATGCTCAACAAATAAAAATAATTGTAGTAATGTTTGTTATGGGCACCCATTAAAAAAGATAAACATTTTGTTCCGTAGTATGAATAACTCAAAAGGGAAGAAACTGAAAATATAAAAATACATAGCAGCAACAAATATTTTCCAATTCCTGGTAGTGAAGCACTAAATGCATTGGCAGTTAACGTAACGCCATTATCCGCAGTTGTCTCCCATACACCAGTAACTAAAATAACTAAAGCCGTCATAGTGCAAACAACAATAGTATCTATAAAGGGCCCTAACATAGCAACCAACCCTTCTCTGGTTGGAGAAGATGTTTTGGCAGCGCCATGTGCCATTGGTGCAGTACCAACACCAGCTTCATTTGAGAAGGCACCTCTTCGTATTCCGAGCAATATAAGGCCCCCTAATACACCTCCAAACATGGGACTGCCCTTATAGTTATCAGCACTAAAAGCATCTGTAAAAATCAAGGAGATATATTTGGGTAATTCTTCAAAGTTTAAAAATAGAATACTTAAAACGCTGAAAAAATATAATACTACCATCGCAGGTACCAGGCGAGAAGCTGTTTTGCTTATTCGTGTCAAACCACCGAGAATAACAATGCTTGTAAGGATGCACAATATCAAGCCTATTATAAAATCTGTTCCAAAACTTGTCGGTATACCATTTGGAACCAAAAGTATATCTCTAATGGCTTGAGTCAATTGATTGACATTAAAAACAGGCAGCGCACCAACCAGTCCAGCAACACTAAAAAAAACAGCCAATGGTTTCCATGATTTCCCCAGTCCTTCCATTATAAAATACATTGGGCCTCCTTGAATTTCTCCTGCTGAATCTTTGCCTCGATATAAAATTGATAAAGAGCACGTAAAGAATTTTGTACTCATTCC
>JABDKX010000229.1 GCA_013001975.1 Saprospiraceae bacterium
AAATAATAACTATGGGATCAGATATAAAAAAAGAATATACAAACGGAGAAATTACAATTGTCTGGAGACCTAATAAATGTATCCATGCAGGTGAATGTGTTCGTTCACTTCCTAATGTGTACAAGCCTAAAGAAAAGCCTTGGATTCAAATGGAAAATGCAACATCTGAAGAATTAAAAGCACAAGTTAACAAATGTCCTTCGGGTGCTTTGAGTTTTTATATTAATGAGTAATATTTGGAAATAAGAATAATTGGTGATTTAAATACTAGAGAAGATCAAATTTAACTCTACCCTAAAAATCGTTTTCTGAATTCCGCCAACTTACGTCTGCCAATTGGCACTTCAGTTTTATCTTTCATAATAACACGGCCGCCATCTACTTTGATGTATGCTTCTACATGACTTAAATTGATTAAAAAACTTTTGTGAACACGATAAAATCCTTCAGGCTCTAGAAGTCTTTCATAATCTTTTAAGGTTTTACTGCTTACAAGGTTTGAGGCATCTAATAAATGAAACTCAGAATAATTATTATCACTTTGTAAATACAAAACATCATCTAAACTGATAATTCTGAAACCCTCTAATTCTGGGACAACAATTTTGTGAAGTTTGCCATTTTGATAAGATTCCGCCATAGCAACAATTTCATTATGAGCAGCATTTCGTTTTGAATTTATAATGCGGTACATGACTTCCGTTAGCATTGACTTTTTAAAAGGCTTTACGATATATGCAAAAGCAAAAAATTCAAATGCACGTAGTGCAAAATTATTATAAGCTGTCACAAACACAATTTTAGATTTTAAATTTGGAAACCTCTCTAATAAATCGAAGCCTGTACCATCATTCATTTTAATGTCAAGAAATATGACATCAATTTCTTCACGATTTAACAATTGAGTAGCACTTTCAACCCCATCTACTTCTACAATGAAATGAACAAATTCGTTGAATTCTTTTTCTATTGCCGTCCTAAGTAGGTAACGCGCATCTTCTTCATCATCAATAATTGCTACTCGCATAATCTTATTTCCTAGACTCTAATTTATAATTAATTCTGCTTTTGTTCCCATAGAATTCCCCATTCGGTCATATATCTGTTCTATATTAAATGATCCAATTTCTTTTATGCGTTCTCTTATTAATTTCAGTCCTTTAGATTGATGTTTGTGATTTTTACTATCAGCAACACCATGATAGCCAATTCCATTGTCTTGGACCACGCATCTGATTTTGCCATCTTCTTTAGTAACAGAAACTTCAATCTTGCCTGCCCTATCCGATTTTAAAATGCCATGCCAAATAGAATTTTCAACTAACGGCTGCAAGATTAAAGAAGGGATGTTATCGTCATAATTAAAATCACTAGGATTAAAATTAATTTCGAAAGACATTTTTTTGTTGAGGCGTAGCTTCTCTAATTCTAAATACAATTTCAGAAACTCTAATTCTTCTTTTATTGGAACCGATACTTTAGAACTTTGATCCAAAATTTTTCTTAATAATAAACTGAAATCTGAAAGGAAATCATTGGCTTCTTCAGTTCGCCCATCAACATAAAATCGCTTGATTGAATTCAACGCATTAAAAAGAAAATGTGGGTTCATTTGCGAACGCAATAATTTCTGCTCATTAATCGCGTTTTTAAATTGTTCATTAATCAATCGCCGTCGTTGCCAGTAGTAAATAATCATTCCAATCGCCGCTAAAAGCACGAGCAGAAATCCAAAAAATAAAAATTGCTGCTTCAATTTGCTGTCCTTTAATTCTGCAGCTAATTCAAGATTCTCTTTGACAGTCGTTAATTCAAGAATCTCCTTAGATTTTTTTTCAGACTCATATTTTTCAACAACTTCAGCATAAGCCATTGCTTTTTCTAATGACAAAATAGAATCGTTATATATTTGATATTTGTCATTGAATTCGTAAGCTGATTTATATTGGCCTGTTTCATAGTATGCGACAGAAAGGATTTTGTAAACATCCCTCAAATAAGCTTTATCATTAACTTTCTCAGCTTTCGTTAACAATGATTGTTTTAGTAACAAAGCTTCCTTAAACCTTTTAAGTTTAATTAAAGATTCTGCTTTTGCCAATGAACCAACTAACAAAAAATAAGGGTCATCCAATTCTATACCTAAAGATTCAATTGTATCTCCGAGTCGAAAATAAGATTCTGGATCGTCACCGTTAAAATTTTTAATAAATAAATCTTTTGTTTTTAAATTAGCCAGTACCAGTTTATTACCAATTGAATCAGCTAAAGCTACACCTTGTTTAATTAATTTCTGTGCTGTCTTTAAATCCGTATCTAAACTGTCTCTTTCATATAAGTTAAGTTTGACTTGCACCAATTCTGTAATAAGATTAATCTTTGTTCTTGTAGAAACTTCATCAACAAATTCAAATGCTTGTTTTAATAGTGCATCTTGTTTGTCAATTAATTTTTTTCTCCCTGATTGAATACTCAAAGCTACAAGCACGGTCACTTGTAATGTCCTATGTTTTAGAGCATCCCCAATCGCCAAAGCTTTAAAAAGGTTCTCGTGGAAGGCATCTTCATTGCCCAATTGATTTTGAATGATGCCATTGGCATAATACATCCTTGCTAAATTCAAAGAGTCATTTGAAAAAGCACTTAATTCGCTGGCAAATTTGAGATGTTCGGCAGCCTCTTCATACTTTGCATATCTGTACAATCTGGTGCCCATGTAATAGTGATAATCATACAGCAGGTCATTATCTTCATAGTTATCCGTATGTGCTTTTACATGATTCATGTACACCATAAATGAATCTGCATCAGGAGAAAATTCCAAGTACTCTCTGGCAATCTTAAAATAAACTTTTCCTTGATTTTTTTCAGGAACGGTATCCAAAGAAGATTTCAAAAGATCCAATTTAGACGGTGCATTTTGTCCAAGTACAATTTGACTTAAACAAAGGATTGTTAGAATTAAAATAGGCTTCAACATGTGTAATCTATTTATTTATACAATAAATTAGTAAACACAAGTGATACTAAGTACCACCTGTGTTTTCATGATTTGGTTTAATTATAAATCTAAACCGTGACTATTGGAATATAATCTAACAAATTTTGGGAGATTATCTCTTAAATTAAAGTCTACAACTTAATAATTCGTTGCACCAGACTTTGACTATTTGTTTTTTCTATTCGTAAAAAGTGAATTCCATCATTAAGATCATTGTACATTGTTGACAATGTTTTATTTGTTGGAAAATGAACTTTCGATAATTTACTGTTCCTATCTAATCCATGGACCCTACTGGTCCAGAGGTTGCCTATATTTTCAAAACTTTGATATTTGGGAAATGATGAGACCACACCCGAACACGGGGCAGATTGCGATAGAGATACTGTGGTCATCATCATACTAGAAAGCATTAATAACAAAAACGTAAAATTAATTTTCATTACTAAAGGTTTTAAGGCGCATAATATGTTCGATGTAATAAACAATAATTCTAATATCGAAGATTAAAGCTTGTAATCTTATCTCATTGAGAAAGCGGTAGTGATGGTTGAGGTTTTGGTTGGATTGCATGAACATTTACGCTCAATGCAAAGTATTTTTTGATACGTTTATAATTAATGAAAGTTATTTTAAATTTATTGAACTAATTAAAAGTAATTATTGTCATTTAATTACAACCTTAAATACTTACCTGTTTCACCATATTATTCATTTTCGCTCGCCGTCTCCGTCGGTCAAAACCTTTGGTGACGAACGAGAGGGTATTCATGCATTTACCCCACCATGTTTCTTCCATTTTAATCTATAATACAGCATTTTAATTATAGGAGAAATAAAAGAAGTTGAGCCTGTCAAATTTGAGTGGGTGAACGAAGCGAAATCCGAAGGATGAACGAAGCGAAATCCGAAGGATCAATTCGTAAGAATTGGCGAAGAGAACCGCGAAGCGGGTGGGTAAGCATGAATTGGCGTAGTGAACCGCGAAGCGGGTGGGTAAGCAAGAATTGGCGTAGTGAACCGCGAAGCGGATGGGTAAGCAAGAATTGGCGTAGTGAACCGCGAAGCGGATGGGCAGCTATACTAAAGTCTATATTAAATAAACTGATGCAATCTACAAAACCTTTCCCACCAGCTTTCGCTGTTCATTCCTTTGAAGCATTGTCATACTTCACTCTTTTACAAAGAGATCAGTCATTCATTATTTGACTAAGAAAAAGTAATGAATAAAAAAAAAATTACATTATATCCTCCCTGAAAAAACCAATCTGTCTCGATATTTAAAACTATTTGACTTTGGATCGAAAGCCGTTTTTGTCCATTTGTTTCCGTCTTCTTCCAAGTAAGTTCTTTCCTTTTTTCCTTTGAATACATCATTGATAAACATACGACTCCTATAATGATCATACATCCTCAAAAACTCAGAAGCTACAACAGCTGCCATACGTGGATTGTTACTGATCAACATATTTTCATCATTATTTCTGCTTGAGCTATCACTAAAATTAGCAGACCCAAAAACAGTTGTTGGATTGTTTGACCAAGGATCAACTACTATTGATTTCGAGTGAATTTTATGTGCTCCAAAAGCTTTAGCATCCCAAGCTCTCCCCATGTAAGTCTCTAGCCGTGATGGATGGACAAACCGTGAATTGTTATTTTTCAACATGCCAATTTTGTTTTTTGCTGTCGAATTTACCAAGCCATATTCGATTATGACTTTCTTATTGGAAACCAAGGCATCAATAATATCTTTATCCAAACCAAAAGGTGAACTGACAAAAATGGCAGATCGCGCTTTACTGATTGCGTCAATTGTTTTTTGGACAACATGTTTTTTTGAAGTGGGTGAAAAATTTAAATCAAAATCTGAAATTTTAGTTCTGTTATCGATATTGAGTTGTTCAATTTTAAATTGAGCAGAGTCGGTTTTAAAATTCCATTTTGAGCGCTGTGGATCTTTTAAAAGAATAGCAAAGTAATCATCAAATGCTTTTGCCATTTTCTTATTTTCAATGACAAAGGCTTGATTGGTTTGCTTGTAAAATGCATTGGAAGAAAAATTAGAAGTACCAGTCCAAACAGCAACAGGTTTATCATTCTTTAAATGAATCACATATTTGTTATGGCTGATGGAAACATTTTTACGAGGTTTTGACACGCCTTTTAATCCATGCGCTTTTAATAGATGTTCATTTTTCTCTTGAGATTTCTTTTTACCAGCATCATAAACAATCGAAATATTGACACCTCTCCCTTTAGCTGCTTTAATGGCTGCCGCGACTTCTTCGTCATGAAATTCATAAATCGCAATTTTTAATTTTTCGTTGTTTTTTGCTTTATCAATAAAATCAATTAAGGATTCTTTTAATCCTCTGGAAAGCCACCGCAAAGCAGCACCATCTTGAACATCTTCAGGCTTAAGATTTCCAAATCTCTGCAAGTAGGCATAAGCAGCAGTCACGCCCCTATTCGTATAAATCGAAACATCATATACTTTATTTTCAGAAGGCAATACATTTAAATAAAGCGGCTTCGCTCTTTTTAAATCATGTGGCTTGCCAAACATTGGAAATACTTCGTAGGTATAAGCTCTGCTTGGATGAACGGTATAATCACTCCAACGAAATCTTTGAAAAGGACCTTGATCAGATCTTACATCCAGCCCTAAATCTCCAACTTCCCCTTTAAATCTTTTCTTGCCATTCAACCAAAACTTACGAAGCAATTCTTTGGTCGTTCGATCATATTCAGATCTGTTCACTGCAAAACCCATAAAGTCTTTTCGATCTATAGATTCATCCATACTCCAACCAAGCAGAACGGAATTAATACCGACGAGTGCGCATGCCGAGTAGCCTTCATTATTCCAAGTTTTTACAACGGGATCGTATTCGGTAAGCACTTTAGGTTTTGCCATGATATGTTTTTTAGGTTATTCGTTTCTTAAGATACGAACTATAATTCAGAAGTTGTTTGGTGGTAGGATTTATCAAA
>JABDKX010000259.1 GCA_013001975.1 Saprospiraceae bacterium
ATTCGAGATATGCTTTCAAGCCATCTAAAACTGTTGTGAATCCCCCAGTATTATTTTTTATTGCTTCAATTAAATCATTTCCTGATTCGCTGAATCCATAGTTTTTTATTTCAACATAAGTTGATGCTTCACTAACTGCAGTGAATAAGAAATCTATTGTTGTAGCAGGTTCACCCCACGTTATCTTAATTAATTTGTTTTGGACAATCTCTTTTACATCAACTTCAGCAGACGCATTATACATTTCCCATTCCCATTTAACAATTTTCCCCTTTTCAAGAATTCCGCTTGATTTGGTAAACCAAAAGTTTGATGTAATCTCAGGATTTATAAATGCTTGAAAAACTTGATTAATAGGTTTTCTGATTAACATTTGTGTTTCTACGGTAGGTATATATTTATTTTCCATATCCTTAAATTAAATTTCAAAGTTATAAGACTAAACTTAATAAGTTTTAAATAGTATCCTTAAAATTAGGCATTAAATTGGTATTTTTATTTTGCTCCTTTTTTCTTCAATTTCTGTGTTAATTCTAAAAACTTTTGCCAATTGACTCTAATCACATATTGATTATTACTCAAGGTATCAATTTCATTAATCTCTTCAAAATCAGGAAATGATATTTCTTCACTCGAGCCAAAAAACGCTTCAATTTTATTAAAATCACTCAAAAGATTATCATACTCTTCTTGCTTTTCAAGCAATTCAACGTGGGTAATTGTATCTCCTAAAAATGGCTTATCCATACTTCTTAAAATATCCACTTCTTGCTTATCTGGGTTTTTTATAAATGCAGATAGTTTTAGTTTAATAGGTTGGTTGTATAAATTATGTTTCACTTTTATCATTCTTGTACTTTTCCCTGAAGGTTTGTTTGTCGTATCATAAGAAACGATGATAGAATCATGAGAACCTGGCTTAATGGCTCTTTTGGGCCACTCAGGAACAGTACAGCCACAATCACTTTTTACATTATAAATAATTAAGCTTTCATCACTTTTATTAGTAAAATTAAATGTATGAACAAGAACTTGCCCTGCATTGATCGTATCAAAGTTTTGCGTCAAAGATTCAAATATGATCAAAGAGTCTGTTATGAACGCTTGCTCTGTTTCGTTTTGTAACCTTTTCGCCACTTGATCATTAATTTGACTAAACATTAAACTATCAGATTCTTGGTTACTGATGTGGAAGCTTATATGTCCAAGATTAAAAACATTGTTTTTAAAATCAGTTTGTTCAATAAACTCTGCCTTTGAGAAAGTGTCCATTCTAGGATAGAATCCACCGGAAGCGAAGTACACAGTATCTTTATTAAGGAAGAATACAGATTTATTCATTTCGATGCTTGATGACAAAAAGAATTTATCTGCAGAATTCAATGTGTCATTTTGTTCTATTAATTCCCGTGACTTATCTTTATCAATACCATAGTACTGCGCATTTAAACTTAGTGCACTAAATATCAGAAAAACTATTGACTTCATTTTTTTATTTTTGCGCCTAACGGATTGATAATAGCGTTTATTAATTTTCCTTATTCTTCAAAATAAGGTCTTTGTCACACCAATACCAGATGGCATCTTCACTGCCGATTTCATAAGGAGCTATCTTCTCGAATTCCATTCCAACTTTTTCCATGACTCTAAAGGATGCTTTATTTTCTTCTAGTGCTATGGCGACAATCCTTTTTAATTTCAGCGTTTCAAATCCATAATGTAAAATGGCGCGGGAAACCTCAGTAGCTATGCCCATGCCCCAAAACTCTGGTAAGAATCTATACCCCAAATCAATTTCATCAAATTCTTCAAGATATGCCAAACCTGCCCATCCAACAAATTGATTACCCTCTTTCATGGTCGTTGCCCATCTTCCGTATCCATATTTTTTATAGTCTATAATTCTAGATTCAATGGCTTTTTTCATTTCTTCCAAAGATTCCACAACAGATTCTCCAGTGTATTTCTGGACTAATGGATTAGAATGCAACTTAAACATCACCTCTTCATCATCGACTGTGATTTCTCTTAATACCAATCTTTCTGTTTCTATTATTGGTTGCATCTTTTTATAATAAGTCATACAGGTTTTAGCCTTATAATTGTCATTTTCCATCTAAAGGAAAATATCTTTCTTTTATAACCTTCAGATGGTGAATCTGATGAGCTGTTATGGTTAAGCCAATTGCAAATAAAGGCATTTCATATTCAAAAAAGTTACATCTGGTGTCAAGTATTTTTTGGTTAAAGGATTTGAACATCATTATTGTCGATTGGCGCACAATACGCATTTCATTTATCAATTGCTCTATGGGTATTTCATCTGCGTTTGAATTTTTACCCATGATTTCTTGATCATGTGCTACTGGAATAGTTCCTTCTGCTCGAGCAAACATTATAGCTCTAAAACACCATATTCTTTCCCAATCAATGAGATGCTGAAATATTCGATTTATTGTCCATTTACCTTTTGCATAAGTTTTTAAACCAATCCTATTTAATTGTTCTAAATCTATATCATCGATACTTTTTAAACTCAAATTAAGGGCCTCTTCTAGTTCGAGACCCTCATTTAACTTATAGACATATTCCAAAAATTCTGGATCTTTTTTTGTTTCTGATTCGTCCATTATTTAAATTTAAAAATTGCTAACGGATTGAAGTATACAATTATATTTTTCAATTGAAGTAACAAATATTGAAAATGATAAAAAGCTTTTTAAATGCATGACTTGATATCTAATTATTGTTTTATAAATTTTGAAATATTATTACCAATGTTTATAAAGTAAATATTGGAAGACAAATTAGATATTTCAATTGAATTGCTATTTGACTTGACAATTCCTGATAACACCAATTCCCCATTTAATGAATAAATTTTGTATTCCTTTTCTTTGGTTAAATTGAGGTTGATAATTAATTTATTTGATACAGGATTAGGAAAAATCTCAAACTCATTTATATCTGTAATTTGCTCAGAATTTGAAGTGGCCTCACAACTGATTAACCCGTTCAGATTATATTGAGATACATAATTCCAAATTTCTACCGAAGCATCAATATCCATATTACCGAAACTTCCTGGCCAATCATGATCGCCTCCAATGACTTTTAAATGCTCTATTGTTACGCACCCATTTCCATCTTTCCAAGAATAGCGTTCAACTGTACTGCCATCTGATTGATTTTGATTTGGTAATTGTGTTATAATCGGTGTTTCAGACGCATTATTATGCTTGATCCAATAGTCATGCATTTCATCTGCAGAAAGATAATACTGAATGCCATACCATGTCAATCCGTCATAAGGTGAGATATTATCTTCGGTACCAAGAATGGTAAGAATGCCTGTTGGATGCGAAGGCGAACAATTATCAAATGCTGCAGTGCCCATCGTTCTGGCGACAACCCCAACTGCAGCAATTCGGTCATTCAACCTACAAGCCAGTTCGTAAGTAAATTCTCCACCTAAAGAATAACCACAAGCATAAATTTTTTGTTGATCAATTTCATATTCAGATGCTATTTTATCGATCAATGCATCAACAAAAAAAACATCATCCACATCGGTAGGATCTTTATGCAACCAATTTGTAGAACCGCCATCACCGAGATCGGGAAGGGCTTGAGGATAAACAATAATAAAGTTTGCTGTATCGGCGATTGACCTCATATCTGCTATTGCAATTTGAGAAGCAATATCGCCTCCACCACCGTGAAAGTTAAACATCAAAGGAATAGGTTTGGTCCCATCATACTGAGATGGAATATATATTTTATACTTTCTGATTTCACCATCGTATGACATCGTTTCATCTGAAAACTGCTGCGCTTGTAATACATTTAATGAAATGAAAATAAAAATGATAAAATAACGTGTAATCATGATTTGCTTTTTTACGAATTGCCTAATTTCGATTTTATAAATTAAGCCATTCTGGTTGCTCATCCCTTCCTGGTGAATTCGTGAGTCTCTTTCTTTTTTTAGTATCAATATTGATCATCCAAATTTCATAATTTTTTGAATTTCCCGCTACATATGCTAACCATTTGCCATCGGGCGACCAGGTGGGAGAATAACATTCAGTTGAATCACTTGTGAGGTTTATTAAATTGCTGCCATCAGCATCCATCAAGAAAATATCCCATAAATTATTTTCCAATCCATAAAATGCAATTTGCTCACCATTAGGAGAAAAAACAGCACCGGAATCATAGCCTTCTTTGTTAGTCAGTCTTTTGACATTTGATCCATCAGCATTCATGATAAATATTTCCCCATTTGCAGCATGAGTAGTATCATTTTCTAATCTGATTTGTCGAGTGAATATAATTTTACTGCCATCTGGTGACCAAGACGGGCTTTCTTCATAATCACTATTATGGTTCAAGGCCTTAACATTTGATCCATCAATATCCATTAAATAAACATCTCTGCTTAATGAGTCTCTTTCACTCATGAAAACGATTGTTTTTGCATCAGGAGAAATACTCGGAAGAACATCTTTTGCAGGATGATCAGTTAAGCGCTTGACATCAGTTCCATCTGTATTTGACAAATAAATTTCCGAGTTGCCATCACGGTTGGAATAAAAAGCGACAAACTTACCGTTAGGCGAACCTGATGTACTGTATTCAAAAGAAGGGTGATTCGTTATGTTCCTGAGATCAGTGCCATCTGTGTTTACTGTATATATTTCTGCGTTCCCATCTCTACTACTTGTAAAAGCAATTGTACCAGACGGTTCGTCCATATTAATTGCAGATGCTTTTTTATTTTTATTTGGACCATCACAACCAAGCAATGTCGTTATTGTAAAAATTATTATTAAACTTTTCATTGATTTCTTTTTTAACTCTGAGCTTTTATTCAAAGTAAATGGTTTACGTTTCATATATCTTTTTCATGGCCAAAGATTAACCATTTCAAGTTATTAAATAATTTGTTATTCACACATTTCTGTAACGAATATTTATCCTTACTTAATTTGTTTTTCATCAATGTACACATAATGATTATTAGAATAGTCACAACTGTTGATATGCGTTCTGGTTAATGTAAAACCAGCACCTTTAGTAGGACTGAATAACTTTTCCAAAACTTCTAATCTTTTTGCAACAGGTATTGTCGCGAGATTCCAAGCTGACGATTCAGTAAATGAAGCTCCAAAGCCAATGAATTTTTGAAATTCGATATTTGGATTAATATTCAATTGGATTTGATTTGCATCAATTTGACTTTGATTATCGATGTCTTTAGAACTAAACTTTAGATTGTCACCATTTTTAGAAGTTTGATAAATATCAACATGATATTTAGATTCATTACAACTAATTGTAAATATTGAAACAAAAAGTGCAAGCAGTTTAATGGTTAATAGTGAAGTTTTATATGCGGGGTATCCTTTCAATGTTTTATTTAATTTAAATTTTGACATTTATATCGAATCTGATTCGTTGACCATTTTCATTTGAAACACCTAACGGTATGAGTTGTTCAACAAAGTAATATTTTGCTACTAAGTTTATTTTTTCTGTGATAGAATAGGCAACGACCCATTCTATTCCTTGCATATTGCTCAGTCTGCCATCAGGTGAATTTGAAGACGAATAATCCCAACGAGCCCAATCATTTTGTGCCATATAATCTAAGACTGAATATCTTTGTAAATAAGCATACGTTAGTTTGTACATCCATTTTTTAGCTGCGTTAATATTGCCATATTGTATTCCAATTGTATAACCTGTTGTTTGATTTCTAAATGATTGGTCTATGTTGCTGTTATTATTGTAATTGTTAAGATTTTTATAGTAATCAAAATCAAAGTAGAAATTATTGATATTACAATTACCACTTAAGTGCAATATGGAATAAGGTAATAGAAACGTATGTTCTCCATCAGGAATATTCGGAATATTCCTAAACACATATAAAGCAGAGGATAGTTTAAATCTATCATTTCTTGAATTGAAGTTGGTTTGTATTCCTTGGAAGTAAGCATCATCTAAAAGTGAACCATCGTTTGATGATAATATATAATGACCTCCAATTAGATTAATTGCTTTTAAAAACCCATCATTAATAACAAATGATTTATCTAAAGTAATGCCTTCAGGAAAAACATTATCACTCCAAAACATCTCATTGTTTTTCTTAAATGGAAATGTGTTTTTTCCTAACCAAAATTTAAAATTATGCTTATTGAATTGAAAGAATGCCTTCTCAAAACCTACAGGCAATGTTCCAAATTCTTTCAAGCCTTTTCCTAATGTCAATTGTGGATCTTGTTGCTTATTAGGATCGCCTGTTCTCATTCTAACCCCGAAAGTGTAATGTTTGTCTGAATATGTTGCTCCAGCTCTTAACCTATATCTTAATCTTGATCTGTCATTTCTAAAGGTACCATCTGATTTTCTTGAATTCCAATCTTGTTCAGCTCTAAACCTGTAATCCATTTCAAACGAAACTTTTGAAAATGTTGAATCGGTTTGACTATACAGTAAGTTAGAGACGAATATGATTAATATTAAACTCTGTAAATGTTTCACTGGTTTCGGTTTACTCTTTAAGTGTTATAATTATATTGCCTGTTTGTAAAGAAGGCTAACTTTCCATATAACTTAGAAGCTCCAAATTTACAAATTCCTTCAACAATGTAATATTATCGCTAATCTGTGTGTTGTTATGCTCACCCTAAGAAAATATTCCAAAAATAATACACTACGAAACCAATATAATGATTCCTTTTGACGCCATTTAAAAGCATTTTGTTGAATTATTATTTAATGTAAGTAATGGCTTTAAATATCTTGTTTAATTATTTACCCATTCTGTTAATTAGTAAAAAAAATGAATAAAATATAAAGCAGATACTGCTAATTGGTATTTTCTAATTATAAAAGTTTATTTTAACCACACATTGAGAATTTGTCAGTTTATGCTTATTTAGCTTTAGTACAGACTTGCTTGTTGGAAAATGTTTTTTTAACTAAAAGTTTGCAAGATGGAGTCAAAAGAATTCCTGATAGAATCCAATGTTCCTTTCGAACAAAGTGTCATTTGGAATTATAATAATGAATTTTATCAGAGCAAAGGTATTGAAGCATGGAGCGAAGGCATAGTCCCACATAATGTAACCAGTAATTCCTTGGTTGCACAGACTTATGCCAAATTAATCTTTGGGTTTCTTAATGATATCGCTTTACGAACAGAAAGTAATCAAGTTGTTTATATCCTAGAATTAGGAGCTGGACATGGCAGGCTTTGTTTTCATGTGCTTCAACATCTAAAAAAACTTATCACAAATAGCACTAGAACTACGCCCCCATTTTGTTATGTTCTTACTGACTATGTGAAAGATAATCTGACTTATTATAAGAACCATCCCCAGTTCCAAACCTTTTTTGAGAGTGGCGAATTAGATTTTGCTCATTTTGATGCGACAAAAAAAACCGAGATTCATCTTTTAAATTCTGATATTATATTAAAGACGAATAGTGTTCAACATCCAATTTTTGTGATTGCAAATTATTTTTTTGACTCTCTTCCAAATGAACTTTTCCATATTCACAATAATGAAATTTCTAAATGCTCAGTTTCTATCAAATCATCTGTAGATCCTTTAAGTGTTCCAATTCAGGAATTGTTAAAATACATCGATTTATCCTATAAAAAAACAAGATCGAAACCTCCATTTACTCAAGATCGTATTCACAATAAAATACTTCAAGAATATCTCAATATTAATGAAGACACTTTTATTTTCTTTCCGAAAATTGCACTGCATTGTCTCTCTAATATTAAGCAATTGTCGAAGGGAGGCTTAGTGCTGTTGACGATGGATAAAGGTTATCACAGATTGCCTGATCTTATTAACGATAAAGAACCAGATTTGGTTAAGCATGGCAGTTTTTCTTTGTTGGTCAATTTTCATGCTTTAAAACAATTTTGTTTACACCTAAAAGGGAAAGTATTATTTCCAACATTTTCTAATTTTAGTATTGAGCTTGGATGTTTAATATTTACTGATGAAGTAAACAACTTTATCGAATTAGAAGGTGCATATGATGAATATGTAGAAAAGTTTAGTCCAGACGATTACAATATCATCAAGGAGATGTGTTATTCAAATGTATCTAATTTAAAGATCAAAGATTTAATTGCAATTTACCGTTTGAGTAAATATGATGCGTCAGTCTTCATTAATCTGTTACCCAAATTAAAGCATTCCCTAAATGTAATTTCTTTGAAAGAAAGAGAGCGGTTAGCCCATGTAATCGATCTTGTGTGGTTAATGTATTTTAATATCAATGAGCAAGTAGACTTATCATACGAGTTAGGTATTATACTCTATGATTTGGCTTACTATTCAAACGCTGCAAATTATTTCCAACATTCGATTTCTCAGAACGGTATGCAAGCAGACGTTATTTATAATCAAGCACTGTGCTATTACCAACTCAGACAAGACGAACAGTTTTACTTTACATTAAATAAAGCAAAAGCAATGTTTCCAGATACAGAGATATTTACATCACTGGAAAAATTAGACATGACATAAACTTATTACTCAAATGCATAAAGGAATAACGTATAATTTAATAAGCACTTAAATTTTAAATCCATAACTCAATCGTAATTTCGGTTAAGTAATTAAGCTGCAAATTTTTCTTCCCAAATTTTTTGCTTCTTTTTGAAAAAGTGACTTCCAATAAATCCAACTAAACCCGCAGATAAACCAACGAAAGCATAAAATATTCCGTACGAGTTATCAATGTTTAGGATAATCGGTAAACGTGTAAATATTTCAGCTGCGAAAGCACAATACAGTCCGATAACCGACCAGTACATCCAAGATAAATGAGCTGAAATAGGATTTTTGTATCCTTTCACATACATCGGAAGCATTCCTAAAATTAACGTGACTGTGCTGATTATTGCAAAAAAGTGAAGTATACCAAAAGTACCATGAACGCGATAAATCATAAATGAAGTTGTACAAACAACCAACATGGATATCCCATATATTCTTCCAGTCTTTTTATGTAACGAAGTTCCTTTAGTTTTGGCTAAAATCATACTGCCAGTAATTAATGCAATAACTGCAAAAATTGTATGCACCCATCCTATAAAGTCATGTGGCATAATTATTATTTTAAGATAAAAATGGAGGATGAGAAATAAAATTCAGTTTTTAATTGCTGAATTGTAGAAATTAAACGATGAAATATACAGTATTTACCACATGGCTATTAATTCTTTCGCTATAAAGTCGAAGCTGTGTATCATATAAATGTTCTTGATGGATTTAGATGATAACTGTATAATTTTTAATTCATCATATATTTTTCTCTAAATTCCGATGGACTTATACCTTCTTTCTTTGACCCAAGAAAAATTGAAATGAAGATGCCGATATATTTAAATGAGTTCTTCATGCTTCTTTACTTTAATGATCCATAGCTTTACATCTAGCTGGCATGTCGATTGAACGCAACATTGACATCCTACACATTTTTTTGTTTAGTAATTGCATTGATCATTCCTCTGAATACGATGCCATGAAAAGGCAATACAGAATACCAATAAAGCCTGCCAAGTAGCCCATTGGGTCTAAACGTTGCTGTTTGTATCAATTTATCCTTTTCGATTTTAAACTCTAACCAAGCTTCTCCTGGTACTTTCATTTCTGCGAACAATAATAATCTGCCTTCTTCTTTATCAGCATATAAAACTCTCCAGAAATCTAAAGCGTCACCTGTTTCTATATGCGTAGGATTCGTCCTTCCCCTTCTCAAACCAACACCTCCAAAAATTTTATCAATAATACCTCGGATTTTCCATAACAGATTAGCAGAATACCATCCATTATCACCTCCAATACGCCATATTTTGTCAATGACATCTTTTTGTGAAATAATTTTTCTCTCTCTGATATCTTTGTAGCATCCATGATTAGGTACATCAATAAAATCAGAAATATTTATTTGTTTAACGCCACTAATTTGAGAATCTTTCCAACTCGAAATAATTTGGTTACTTTCAATTTTTGTAAATGCTCTTTCAATGGATTGGGTATATCCTTCAGGATTGACTTCTAAGATTTGATTAATTCTATTATCCCTACAAACAACTTCAACCTTCATACTTTCAACAAGTGAAACCGCTAATTTATAAGAAGTAGAAGTCACAAAATACAACCAATAAGATGATAGTTTTGGTGTCATTACTGGAACAGTAAATATCCATCTTTTAAAGCCTCTAACTTTAGCAAATTCCAAAAGCATTTCTTTGTAAGTTAAAATATCTGGACCGCCAATATCAAAGTTTTGATCATATACCTTTTCATTTAAAAGTGATTCCTCCAAAAATTTTATGACATCTTTAATGCCTATAGGTTGACATTTTGTATTCAACCATTTTGGCGTTATCATTATTGGTAATTTCTCTACTAAGTCTCTGATAATTTCAAATGAAGCACTTCCGGAACCTACGATAATGCCTGCTCGCAAAGTCGTTAAACTAAAACGACCTTCATTCAAAATATTTTCTACATTTTTTCGAGACTGTAAGTGTTTGGATAAGTTATCTTCATTTACAATGCCACTTAAATAAATTACTTGTTTTACACTTGTCGTGTTTAAGTGATTTTTAAAATTAGTTGCCGTAATTTCTTCTAATTTTTCATATTCTTTTGAATTAGACATTGAATGAATGAGATAGTAAGCAGCGTCAATATCTTTGGGTATATTTTTCAGGGTTTCTTCTTTTAGAAAGTCGATTTGTATAACTTCTATAAAAGACTTGATGGATTCTGGTGGATTAAATCGTTTGGGATCTCTTACGCAACATATCACGTGATGTCCATTTTTAACCAATACCGGTAAAATTCTTTTACCAATATATCCAGTTGCTCCTGTAAGTAATATTCTCATTTATTTTTGATTAATCATAACAGAATCGCATAAAAGCTGTGACACGATTTTGCTGGTATAGAAATAATGCGCAATGTTATGAGCTTTTTTTATTTTAAAGTTCGGCATTCATTGTTTATTTTGAATCTCATATCTCTCTTTAAGCCAAGGACTAAGTACTAATCCATTAATGTCAAGCGTTGCATGAACAATCATCGTTATCCATATATTTTTGGTAATCAAGAAAACCGAAAACAACAATAGTCCCAATAAAAAGGTGACTAATATTCCAGAAACGCCTTGATAATAATGACCTAATCCAAACCAAATTGTTGAAGCTATTATTGAAATTGATGCTGAACCAGTAACGCTATATATCAAAATAGGAGCTAATAGTCTAAAAAATAATTCTTCAGAAAATCCTGCATTTACTGATAATATCGCTCCCCAAATTCTTTCTTTATAATTTCTAGGAATAAGTGATTCTAGATTTCTAAAATCATTATCACCTGATTCTAATTTTTTATCTATTTTCTTGCTTTTATTAGCCTGATACTCTCTAAAATAGGTTCCGATTATACTACCTAAAATTAAACTTGGGATAATACTTATCTTTATTCCTTTCAACATTCCTGAGATAATTTTACTGTCTCGAATTCCACTTTTTGATTTTATTGAATTTACAAATTCTACAAGAAATTCTGGCATGACCATTAAGGCATTTATTTCTTCAATCCAAAATAAAATTACAAGAGACAAAAGCCCATAAAGAAAAAAAGGTTCAACAGTCCATAATTTAAAAAACTTTTGCCGTTTTTCAGTTTCTTCCAAAGAAGTAAACTCTTCGTATTTTTTTTTGTCTCTTCTGAATGCAAAAAATGTAATGACAATCATTGCTATGAGAATGATGAGATTTGTATGTTTCATAATGTGTGGAATAATGTTCTTTCTATCGAGCGTACCTGAGACAGCCAAAGGAAGGCATATATTGTTTCCAAATTGTTATCGGTTGGCTCTTCCATTTTTACAATTTCATATCTTAAAATCAAGACTTATTAATATCATAAAAGAGAATTGACGATAACATAAATCCTCTCAGACCACAATTGCAGATTGAACATAAATATAATAAACAAAGCAAGATTTATATTGACTCGATACTTTTTTCGCCAAAAGAACTGAGTTAACAACAAGGGAAGCCACATCAAAACCATATATAGAATCCAATAAGGACCGATTGCACGATTTAGAAATGAAAACTGTTCATTGATATAGCCAGAATACAATGCCATTACCAATTCTGAAACATATGATGCAAGCAACACGGTACTTAAGATACAGAAAACCAAATTGGCAATATTTATTTGTCCTTCGTATCTCTCTTTTTTAATTTTTAGAATCTTTATGACAATATACCAAACGAGCATAAAGACCGAAAGGAAAGCTAACAGCATGCCTAGTATATAATAAAACGGATAGATAGTTGTATGCCAGCCAAGTGTAATATCATGCATAACCGTTTATTTAATTAAAAGAGTATTAATATAATTAAAGTTGTCGGAAAGTACATTTTGAAGCGTTGATTTGAAGATTGTTTGATTCGGTAAATGGTATTTCATCCAAATAGGCTATGATCAGAATATGCATTCTTAAAATCAGTTTATACTAATTTTTATATTTTGTTTAACTTTTTGTTACAATTTCTTAAACATTTTGAATTTAAAGTAGTTTCATAATCATTATTTAATTTAAAATCAATTTACAATGATTAATTTGGAAATACTTGCAATACCCAAAGATGATCCTGTAGCATTCACTTTCTTCACAGGATATATGGCTATGATGGCTGCTTCGATATTTTTCTTTTTTGAAAGATCTAGAGTCTCAGACAAATGGAAATTATCACTTTTAGTATCAGCTTTAATCACATTTATTGCAGCAGTTCATTACTACTACATGAGAGACTATTACTTGGCAACGGGTGAAAATCCAACAGCTTTAAGGTATATAGATTGGACGCTGACCGTTCCGCTTATGTGTGTAGAGTTTTATTTACTCACCAAGGCGGCAGGAGCATCTAAAAGCTTGATGTGGAAACTCATCATTGCCTCAGTTTGGATGCTTGTCTTCGGATATATAGGTGAAGCATTCAATCCAGAAGGTGGCAGCACAATGCACTCTGTTATTTATGGATTTCTATCTACTTTAGGCTACATATATGTACTCTATAGTGCTTGGATGGGTGAAGTTGCAAAATTAGCTGACAGCTCGAATAATCCTGCGATTAAGAAAAGCGTGAGAATTCTTGCTTGGTTTGTTCTTGTTGGCTGGGCGATTTACCCAATCGGTTATATGTGTATGCCAGGAGGATGGTTGAATATATCACTGGGATGGAATTCTTCTAATGTTGATTTATTCTATAATATCGCTGATGCAATTAACAAAATAGGCTTTGGTCTTGTAGTTTATTCTCTAGCGATTGGTCAGACACATTCTGATAAAAATTTACAAACAGCATAATTTAAATATAACAACGCAATGGACTGACAAGATATAATGCTTATTATCATCTTGTTAGTTCATTTTTGAATGATGAGAATATCAGTCTTTATTTACATTGTCACTAACATCTTGTTAGTTCAGATATTAGCTTCGGATAATGTACAACTAAATGATTTTATCCAGCTATCATGCCTAGTTGGCATACTTACATTAGGTCTCGCTCACGGAGCAATAGATGATATTCTATATAAAAAAAATAACGACTCAATAAATAAAACTGATTTTATATTAAAATATTTAGTTGCTATTTTATCGTATTTTGGTTTATGGATTTTAGTTCCTAACGCTGCCTTGATTTTATTCTTACTTTTATCTGGATATCATTTTGGTCAAGCTCAATTTGCTATTTATAATTTTCGAAGTAATAAAACAAACAAATTATTAAATACAAGTTGGGGAATGATGATAATTTTGTTGTTATTTTATTTCAATAAGGAATTGTTATTAGAAAGTGCTTCCTTTTTCCCAGCCATACCGACTTCTCTATCATGGATGTTATTAAATTCAACTTCTTTACTTGCAATTTCTTGTATTGTTTTTTGCTCGGTCATTTTGGACAAATATTTTAAGAAAGAAATAAAAGGGGAAGCTATTTTATTCGAAATATTTTTGATAGGCTTAACTACTTTCTCTTTCAAGCTATTTGATCCATTTATTTCTTTTTCATTATTTTTTATCATTATTCATTCGATTGAAACACTCACTCACGAATTTGATTATTTTAAAACAAGTCTGGGGATTAAAAAATTGAGAAATTTCATTAAAAGCTTGATACCATTTACAGTTATATCCGTCATTGGCATTGGTCTAATTCTTACTATGATGTCTTATTTCGGATACTATAATTATTTGCCATTTGTCATTTTAATATTAATTTCCAGTATTACAGCACCACATTCATTTATAATGAATGAATTCTACTCGTCAGAATTAAAAAGCAATAGCAATTAAACAATTAATCCTTTTAAAGACTAAAGATAACAGTTTTTAATACGAGGCGTGAAAGCCTTTTCAATATATGAACTCATAAACATTGTTTGCAGCCTGCTTTAGTTTATTCTATAAATTCATACTTCTTTAAAAAATCGATAATGCCTATTTGCACTATTGGAGATATTCTGAAAAACCTCCAATATGATTTGTCTCCTTCTAGTGAAATATATTTCCCTTTTGTTTCAGTGCCATGTTCTGCATCATGAGCTATGATTGTATTTAATAAGTCTTTTTTGTCAGGTTATTATTTTTAATAAATGTATCCTAAAAATGTCCTTCAATTTTATTGAATATATCTATTTTAGAGATTTGAGCATTGACATTCCATACAATCAAGCAGAACAAAAAAGAACTCCCAATTCGAATAATTAGACTTTTCATCTGATTCTTTGTCTTTTAAATTTTAAGACTTAATACTGTTGATGGAACGCTTATTATATCATCTCCATTAGTATAAAGGAATTGACTTTCACTATTTATAAAATAGGCATTCCAGCCATATGGTAATCTGGTTAATTTTTCTGGGGAAGACCATTCAGGTGAACTGAAATCACCTAAATTATAACTTATAAAAAAACCTTGTTGAGCAGTATCCCCTTCTATATATCTTGTGAATACAATAAATCGTTTATCCTTATCAACGTAGGGGCTGAATTCTGTACCTGATTCCGTATTTAAATTTGGTAAAGAATCAATGATAGTTAAATGATTATTTTCCAATTTACCTTGTACAATATCTCCATTATTTTCTGGAGTATAGAAAAACAATTCGTTGTCACTTAGCCAATAAAAATATCCACCTTTTATCTTTGAATGCTGTGTCAAATTGAATGGCTCTAACCAGTTGTCTTCATCTTTCTCCATTAGCCAAACCTGTGGACCTTTTTGCTTCTTTAGACAAAATATTATTTTGTTTCCATTAGGAGAAATTGCCCCATTATAAATGGTATCCAAAACTGTAAGTGGAATTGATTCTGTAAACAGTCCATTTATTTTTCTGGAAAGATAGCCAAATTGATTATCCCAATCAGAAGTTCTCGTTTGAAAAAATTGCTTTTGATCCTTTGTAAAACTAAACACGTTTTCAGATAATTCTCCAGTCGAAAGAATACCTTGATAGAAAATACCATTCTTCGTCACAAAGTTACTATCATAATATGTCTCACGAATTTGTATCTCCATAACACTATCATTCATTATTTTTTTGCGACCAACCCAATCATCATAATTATTTATAGAATCATATTTGAAAGTTCTGTCATTGAAAACCTTCCCTTTTGTGTTGGTAAAAAATATTCGTTTCGTAAATCCTTGTTTTGTATAAAAGGTGGAATCGTAACCGTGAATTTTATCGCCCTTGAATTCAGCCCTAAAAGTTTTATCCTCATGGTTTAAAAAGTCCGTCATTGTATAATAGACGTTTCCAATAGAATCAATCCATTCAGTAACTTTTGCTCTGTCATTTTCGAAACGCACTCTTTCTATTG
Source organism: Saprospiraceae bacterium (assembly GCA_013001975.1). GTDB lineage: Bacteria > Bacteroidota > Bacteroidia > Chitinophagales > Saprospiraceae > RFSX01. The sequence continues at coordinate 15,960 of JABDKX010000259.1, forward strand.
AAAAATCAGTTGCACTATCCTCACGATAACGAGCACCAGTTTGTTTCCAATTTTTGTCATATTCGCAGATATAATCTGTCATAACTTTACCAAGAGAGTCTAATTCCATCCATCTGCAGAGTTTCCCATTATCAAAATAATAAGATAGCCTATATTTAAAGGGATTGGATTCAGAGTGAACGGGAGTTCTAAAGAATTTGATATTTTCAAATGTGATATGACTGTCTGTAGGGGCAATATAATAATCAGAATTACAAGCTACGATTAATACCGCAATAAGACTAATGAGTAATTTTTTCATTTTTGTTCTTTTCTCGCTGCTAAAGCTTGATGGCTATTTGATTAATCTTATGAATAAAAGTTCAATTTTAATAATTACAATAAACGTTTCCAAACCGGCAGTGTCCTTGCTCGATACTCATTGTAAGGTAGTGAATTTTTATCTGTTTATGGAATGAACTTAATGGAAGGAACGTATCCTGTCATCGTCAAATCGTTAAGCTCTATTAATTTGTTTGAAATAAATAGTAAAGATTGCCCTTTATCAAAAACATGAAGTGCTGAGATGCAAACGTGGTGTTGCCAGATTTTATCGATAGGTACATCATCAACATTATTACTTACTGACTTTTATTTTTTTTATTAAGAATGTGTCCATTTCGCAGTCCACATTAATAATCTCAATTTCTTGATTTTGCTCAATAATAAAACTCAGAAAAAGGTTTTCATAATCTTTTGAGTTTGATCCATGCAGAGAACTTTCACAGGTTGCAGGCAAATAGAAAACGTAATTGTCATGTTGGGTAATTAAGGCTCCAGAACTTATATTCTGTTCCAAAAATCTGACCTGAACAGGCAACACTCCAACCATCCCAATTACTTCTGAAGCTCGTATTGCAGAATTAGATTTCAGTTGATTAAAGGCCTTTTTTGCATTCTCCTCGTTTTTAAAATTAGCTGCGAATAAGACACATCCTTTAACATCTAAAGGACTTGGACCTTTTTGGTAAAGTTCATTTGAAAAAGTAGTGTAGCCCATCATTCCATCAGATTCGAAAAGCGCATCGACACCCACTTCACCACGTTTATATTCAGTAAAGTGTTTTCTTAACTGCTTACCTAAAACCAATTTGGCAAATTGTGAGGCAGAATCAAAAACTTCTTTATCCGTTCCCATTCTTTGATCAACGATTTTTACTCCGCAAGAGATTAATGAAATGATCAAAATTAGTAAAGAGTTATATTTGCTTTTCATTAGTTCATCTTGCTTGTAGCTAATGTGTTATGAGATGTTATGTCCAGCTCAAAATACTTTTCTAATAGTATCCTTTTCTGATTCAATCATTTCAAAGAATTCAGTATAGGAATATTCTTTGAATATAGCCATTATTTAGTCAACTATTGTATTCGGATTATGACCAATCTTAAAGTTGCAAGAATTTGCTATAAAGCACAATTTATTGGCCTTTTCATGTAATTCATTTGCTTGTTTTATCATTTTAGCATCAGTGATTTTTACCTTAGGATTCAGGGTAACTTCGGTGAATTTTCCGCTTCCATCTTCAGTTTCCACCATAATTCCTGTAGCCTTATCTACATATTCTATTACTATAATTTTATGTACTGAACACAGATGTAAATAAAAAAGCATGTGACAAGCAGATAAAGAAGATATAAAAAGGTCCTCTGGATTATACTTTGTTTTATCCCCCAAAAAAGCAGGATCAGATGAGCCCTTGATCTCGGTATATTTACCGTCACCAATTATTTTATGGCTTCTGTTATATGACCTGTAATTAAGCGTTCCGTTACCTTCGTTTCCTGTCCATTCAACTTTTATTTCGTAATTGTGTTTTTTCATTCTTATTTTAATTTTAATAATGTTCATTTAATTTTCTATATGACAAAAGTTTGCGAAGTCCACACACTCGCATTCTATGAATATGAAAGTCCCTATTGTTTTGAATTGTAAATATTTTCTCCTTTAATATTTCTTTGGTTTCTTGGCTCTTCAATAATTTTTTTTCTTTATGCGATTTACTAATTAAGATAAGACTAGTAGTTATATGGTAGATATTAATTTTTATCTATTGCTATCTTTCATTGTTAACTAAATCAATGTAATCAGATGTTTTTATTTTGCTTGGTTTAATGTCATTATAGCCTTCAAGCCAAAGCCATTTATCAACAATTCTAAGCTTAAATGCATTGATATTTTGAAGTAAGAAATCCTTAACTTTCGATTTATCCAAATTACTCAATAACCCAACTAATTTTTCATCTTCATATTCTTCACTTAAAGACTTGGCATATTTTACATAATTTGAATAGATGTCAATTTTTGCATAGGTGATTTTTTCATTTAGCCTATTTGATATTAAGTTCCTTATTCTATGCATTCCTTTTCTTGACCTCGAATCATACATTATGTATTCATTTGGATTATATAATGTTGCGAACTTGCTTAAGGCGGATTTGACAGATGATTTTGAACTACTTTCAAACATTGTTGAAAATTGATCAAGTGCTTCAAACTCACCATTTTTAACAGAGCTTAGAAAACTTGTGTTTACCAATTCATGAGTGAATAATTCTTCAAAGTTGGATCCTGCTTGAATAGTTCGTCTTATTGAATACCTGCTTAAAAAAACAGATATAACTTTTTCGCTGAATATTTTATGTAATCCATTCTTTAGACAATGCTCAATATTTTGAAAACTTCGATGCATCCAATATTCATCCCTAAACCACCATAATATTGATTCACCTATTGCTTGATTTTTAAATGCCATTATTTTGTCTTGTTTAGTAAAATGAGCGGTAACTTTTCCAGGGATTAAGCATCCATTTTGGATGCTTAATGTAAAATAGTAAAAATATTCATATTTAGGAATTGAACTCATTGGGTAAAGCGGATTATGTCATACTTGATTTGAATGCAACAGTTAGTTCTTATTAAATTTCAAATTATTCACCCTTCCATTATCAAATTAGTTGGTTCATAATGAGCAATTGAGCACAACATTTAATGTATAAAGCCTAGTTGCGTTTAGCCAGTCACCGAAGTCATAAAATGTTAACAAAGCGTTACTGAGATCATTCTTTGACTTTTTCTTGAGCCCAATTTGCCATTAAATTTAAATAGTCATCATAATACATCCAGCCTTCAAAGGGGCCATCGTTGAGCCCATATTTCTATAGATAATGACTTGCTTCTGGGTAGACTTTTATTGTAATATCCTTCCCGTCTAGTTGTTTTGTTTTTCGAAGAGTAAGCCTTTCGTTATTTATTTATCTAAGTGATCATTTAATTTTTATAGCTTCGCTGACCACACTTTGATTTTCATATCGATATCCTGAAATTCTATGACTACCATCACGTAAGAATTTAATTTTTTTTTCGTATTTAGGATCTTTATCAAATAAAAACCAATTATAGATTTTCATTTCATCATTATCTACAAAATAGTATATCT
>JABDKX010000004.1 GCA_013001975.1 Saprospiraceae bacterium
ATTTTAGCTCTCCCTTCGATTATAAAATAATTTAAGAAACTTTGTATTCGGTTTCGCTCGTACTATGAATAAAAAAACATCACTTGCAACATATTTAATACCATCGTATGAAGATTCGGTGTTACGAACCAGAAGGTAGGTCGATTTTAACATCGACCACTACTCCAAAACGATTATCTTTTTCGTTATCAGGTCTTGATTGGCTGCGGACAATACTATATTGTATAATCCTGGCACAACATTTTGAGTTTCTAAATCTATTCTAAGTGACTTCACTGTATTAGGCTCTACATTCTTTTCGTAGCGAGAATACACAATCTTACCGTTGACATCAAACATTTGAATCAAAATAACATTTCGTTTTTCAACTTGAAAATCAATGTTGATTTCGTTAATTGCAGGACTTGGATAGGCATCAAATGAAACCAAGTCATTCACTTCATCAATGCTTGTTGTACCATCTGAAAAAACGGCTATTAAAGTATCGCTTGTCATCAATCTGATGGTCGCCTTTTCATCTGTAAAACTAGGGAACACAATATTGCCAGATTTACTTTGCCACTTGACAAATTCAAAATTACTGTTGATGGCTTTGGCTTCAATCTTGTTTTCCATATTACCATAGTATGACCCGGTCCATGGGAATCTGTCTAAGTCTAAAGTATTCAGTTCAATCTCTCCGACGTTTGGTGGAAACACTTCAATCGTCAAATCATACGGTCCTTCTAATTGGTAGCAATTTATCAGACCATCATCCAACAACTCACATCTTTGAGAAATGAAGTTGCGCATCTCTTCAATATTGCCTTCCCACTCTGACATTGAACCTCCCCATCTTTGAATATGACGTGGCATTTCTGGTGCAATAGCAGATGACATTATATCCAGAGTACGCCACATATTCTCGCAAGAAAAAATGGTATTAATCAAATCAGCTTGACGTGAATAATAGAGTTGCAAAAATTCTTCACTTTCATCTTGCAATTTTAAAAATATCTTCTCATGTTGACCGACATTTTCATAGAGTTGTTCATCAACATAAATGCCTTTTGAAAGGGCTTGATATGTTTTTTCACAAGTGATATCCCAACTTCCCGAACAACAATAGTCATCGAATTTTATAGTCTCTATAAAAATCGAATCTATAGCTGGGTATGGACATGTTCCATTTTGGATGGCATTGCAATCGTTGGGATCGAAATTCTGAAAGGCTTCTATCTCTTCGTATAATGCCTGGCATTCATCTGACCAACCATAAAAACAACAACCAAATAATTCATTTATAACTTCCAAAAAGATCGGATCGTTATTTGGATAAGGGCTGGTGCCATTTATAATTGTAAAACACTGTGAAGCAAAGTTTGAATCTATTTGAAAGCTGTTATCAAAGCTGAAAAACTCATCCATGAATTCGGATATTTCTTCTATATCACACGGTTCAGCATCTGGTTGAATGTTGGGCACGCCAGAGTAGTTGATATAAAAATCAAAAGTCGCGTCGTTATCCCATAATAAATAACCCCATTTTTTATGATCACCATCAGGGTCTAAGCCTCGCCACCAACCCGTATTATAATTGAGCCAATCCGAGGATACAACATTGAGATTAATCAACATATAGTCAATCAATCCCAGCACTTGCATATTGTCTTTTACATATTCGTAATGCTCCGCGATACCCATATCATTATTCATGATAAAATCTCGAAGCTCAAACCAATCTTCAAAGGCTTGTTGGCCACCATACTCTGCCCATGTTCTACCCCACGTAAGCAGATATTGCAAATTGTATTTGTCCTGATCATAATAATATTCTGTATAATCATGATCCGTCGGTCGTTCTCGTGGACTGTAGAGTCCCCAGTAATCGCCATTCAAAAATACAATCGCTCTTTCAACGGCTCTTAAGTCTAGTTTCATATTGCCCTCGTAGGCCAACGTATGAACATATTCATCGCGAATGTGTGCCGAGCCTTCATGATCTTCATCATTAATAGCGGGATAATTATCATCACCTGAAGCTCTCAACATAAAGCGTTGGTATTCATCTCTATCGGAATAGGAAAACAACTCATCTTGAAGTGCTTTAGAATACCCCATTTCATCTCGAGAGACCCAATCCAAACTTCTTTGGGGATTAACCCAAGAATCCTGTCCATGGCGATTCAGTTCACCATAAGATTTTGAACTTAATTCATGATCTACAAAATACTCAATAGACCCAATCGGTCTTATCTCGCCATTTCCATTTGCCAAGTCTTGCAATTGATCAGCAGCAATTGAAAATACAGGAAATGAAAACTCTTCGTTTATAAAATAAGTTTTGAAATCGATTTTTCCGGGGAGCATTTTAGGATCCGAACTAAAATTCCTTGCCTTTACTACTGTTGTTTCTTCGATAAATAAAGGAACATTATAAATAGGACTAGTCTCTGTGGGTAATGTGCCATCTAACGTATAGCGAACAACTTCTCCACCATTGGCATCTATGGTCACTTCCACAGTATTATTATAAAAACCTGCTTCTTGATTAATAATGGGTGTGTTTGTATAACCTGTAAATGTAAATGTATCTACAATATTTGCTCTTTCTAAAAATGTAGGTTTCGTTGCCACCTGCCAATTGCCATCAGCATCTTTAACTCTTGAATGAGTTAACAAGGTTAATTCCATAGGGATACTTTCCAAAAGTTCTCCTTGACGATCACTAAAGGTGATGACTTCGTTGTCTTTCGTTTGTGTCAGCTTAAAATTAGTATGAAAATTATTTCTTATCAGCTCGTCTCGTCCAGAACACCAAACAGCAATGTATTCTCCAGGAGCTATAATCGTTCCATTTGGAAAAATCCATTTTTGAGGTTTAGCTGATTTATCAGACAAGCCGTATCCAGAAATATCAATAGGCGTACTTTGATCATTATAAATTTCTATCCAATCTTCATATTTACCATAATTATCTGGAATATCTCTCATATTCGATGCCGAATATTCTGTAATAATCTGCCCTACCAATACAGAAAAAGTACACAGATTAAAAAGTGCAACAGTAAATAATTTCATTGTTTAAAAATTAGTTGTTAACGGATGACTTTAAAAAATCGAAGTAACGCTCTAATATCTCCTTATTTTTAAGTCTTGGTGTAAATATTTCTAAGATTTGTATTCTTTTGTCTTCTTGAGTTAAAAACCCTGAAATACAATCATTCAATTCTTCCACACTTGCAGCGGACTGATATTTCATATCATACATTTTGGCAAATGATTCTGCATTTGTTTCATGAGAAGCCTCGAAATATTGATCCAATTGTTTTGTTTGAGATGGACCTGGAATAATTCTAAAAATGCCTCCACCACTATTATTAATGAGAACGATTTTGAAATTCTCTGGTAGGTGATGATTCCAAAAAGCATTGCTGTCGTAGAAAAAAGACATATCTCCTGATATCAAGATGTTTTGTTTATCAGATTTGGTTGCATAGCCAAGTGCTGTAGATGTACTGCCATCGATACCACTGACGCCCCTGTTAGAAAAATACTTAACGTCTGGCTTTTGATCAAAGAGTTGGGCGTATCTAACGATGGCGCTGTTACTCAGATGAAGTATGCAGTCATTAGGCAAATGATTCATGACGATATCGAAAACTTTAAGGTCAGAAAATGCTACCTTATTCATGAAATCGGATTGTAGTGCTTTTAGTTTTTCATTGCGCACTAACCATAAGTCTTGGAACTTAATATTATTGAGACTATTTAATGCAACCAACTTATCTAAAAAGTATATTGGTTCCGCATCAATTTTATGGGTGAGTGTTTGGAAGGTATCCAAGCCTTTTTCAGATCTTAAATCCCAATGATATTTTGCTTTATGTGTCTGGAAAAACTTTTTAATTTTTTTAGAAATGACGGGACCACCAATAGTCAATACCAAATCAGCTTTAAATTCCTCAGGATTTTCAAATGTTGTGATGACGCGATCAATGCATTGAATGCCTTCTTCAACATAAACATTAGAACAGTTTTCAGTCAGTAAAATAATGGATTTATCTTTTACTAAGATGTTGAGCACTTTTGTTAACGCTTCAGAAGGATGCGATAATCCAAGCAACACTATTTTCCTTTCTGACGCTCTCCAAATATCCGATAGTTCATTCCATGATTCTCCAGACAAAGATGCTCGATGATCATAAGCTTTAATAATTTTTACATCGGTAGGCAACTCTTCTGTGGTTCCGTACAGTGGTTCTCTGAATGGAATATTTAAATGAACCGGTCCTAAGTTGTGTTTCAAGCTTAAGTTAATGGCTTCATTTAATATCCGATCATTATACCAAATATCGTCATCGCCTCGCGCATCTTGAATATATTGAAAAGCGCCTTTCACATAATTATTGTAAATATTATTCTGCCTGATCGATTGTCCGATGCCTTGATCAATCCACTCGATAGGTCTGTCTGCCGTTATAATCAACAAGGGAATGTATTGGTAAAAAGCTTCACATATTGCAGGCGCATAATTGAGTGCCGCACTGCCAGAAGTACAGCATATGATTGTTGGTCTCTGCGTTTTTAACGAAATGCCCATAGCATAAAACGCAGCAACACGTTCATCAGGAATACAAATACAATTAAACTTTTCCGATTCGACAAAGGCAATAATAATGGGCGCATTACGTGATCCTGGCGAAAAAACAACATCAGTAATCCCCTTTTGCCATGCAATTTCTACTAATCTTGCGATACTTGTTTTGTCTGATGTCATGCTGCAAATATATACTTAATTTTGAACGATACCGGTTGATAATAAGCTACCTAATGTCGTTGATTTCAGTTCTGTTTCTTCCCATTCCTTCACTGGACTAGAATCTTTTGTTATCCCACCGCCCAAATAAAGCAAACAACAGTTTTTAAAGATTTCCATCGACCTTAAATTTATATAGAGTTGAAGTTTGCCTTTAGCTAATGAACCAAAAAAACCAGTGTAATACTTTCTGTCATAATTTTCAAACGCTGCAATAGTTTGAATGGCTTTTTGTTTTGGATAACCACTGATTGCGGGACCTGGATGAAGACTGTTAACTACATTTATAATTGAATGGGGATTCAGCAAGGTAAAATCAGTTTTTATATGACAAACAGCACCAGCTTTGACTGTTCTAGTATCCGATACTTCGAAATTAATTTTTAAGGTTTCTAAATTTTCTTTTATAAATGTCTGTATAAATCGTTGTTCATCAATTTCTTTCTTATCCCATACGACATCATCAACAGTGCCAACCAACTTTTGTGTTCCTGCTAATGCTGTTGTTTTATAATTCTTACCTTCTTGCGTTATTAAAATTTCCGGAGTGGCACCACACCAACAACCTATACCAGGTATATTGATAAGAAAGACACAAGCTTCAATATATTTACTTACAAGACTTTTATATAAATGAAAAACGTCTAATGATTCTGTTTCGACGCGTTTCGTTCTTGAGTAAATGACCTTCTGCAATTCAGTAGTTTTTAGCTTTGATATCAAATTTGAAACTGACTCCAGATACGATTGTTTGCCTTCTGAGTTGTGTTCTCCTATTTCTCCTGAAATAAAAGAGAATGCAGCATTTCGATGTGACGCTGTATATTTAAAAAGAACAGTTGGAGAATGACCTTTTTGATAAGGTGCAAAGACGAAGTCGTAATCATTTAATGTACTTTCTGTCAATGATTGATAGGCTATCTCAGCTAAATGAAAATCATACCCTGTATCTCCGGGAAAGGAAACAGCGACAAAAGCATGCTCTACTTTCATTTTTAATCCACTTTGTTCACTCATCTCAATCGATCATTGATTTAATTAAAATATTGTCCTGATTCAATTAATTTCATCATTGCTATTTTATCTAATTTTCCAGTTTTAGTATAAATGAAATTCTCCAAACCATAAACTTTTCTTGGTTTACTGTTTTTCAATTTCAGCTGGTCAAAAATAACATTTAGTTCATTTACTTTATCACTTGGTACGCTTCCTTCAAGAACAATCACAATTTTTGATCCCAAGACATCATCTTTTATACTACTGATAAAGAAATTTTCTTTTAAATGTCTTGATAATTCCCTTTCCAATTCATCACTATTGACCTTTACCCCTCCTGTATTTATAACGTTATCTCGCCTACCCATCCACTTAAAATTGCTTTCATTGAATAAAGCAACAATATCATTGGTTAGTATTTTATTTGGTAAATGCTGAGCTTCTATAATCAAACAATCGTGTTCGTCTTTATTAAATGAAATATTTTCCAGACCATAGAAATATTTTTGTCGGTCATACCCGTTTAACTTCATGAGCGCTACATGCGTTAAGGTTTCTGTCATACCATATCCAAGAAAAATATTAGAATCAAAAATTTGAGTTTCCTCTTTTAATTTATTAGAAACTGGAGCTCCGCCAAGTAATACAACTCGAACAGCATTTAATAATTCAAAAGCATGATCTTTTGCCAATTCAAATTGCATTGGCGTCATAGGCGCAAAGTCAATCTTACCTTCATACAAGACACCTTCAAAAGGATTTGTTTTAACCTTACTGATAATCAAATTCAGAGATGAGACGATGGCTCTGACAATCATCATTTTACCTGCTACGAAATTCACAGGAAGACAAAGTAAAGCGTAATCACCTTTTACATAATTAAAAGCATTTTCAGTCAATTTTGCACTGGCAATCATGGCTTCCCGCGAATGTTGAATGAGTTTAGGACTTCCTGTTGATCCTGAGGTATAAAAGTCATATGTTAGAACAGACGAATCATACCATTGATTTAAAAATGATACGATATGATCACAGACTGGATAATCATCTGTGTAATCAAGCAATTGCTTATAATCAGTATGTGGAATAATATCTTTACCTACGATAAAATTCATATATCTGTCTTAAATATAGATTCCCAATTTGGATCATAATGCAAATATCCATTCTTTATATCTAACGGTGATGGGATGTTCATTTTAAACAGTTTGCCTGTCCCTAACCCCTGCGGCATTGTTGTATTTAATGAAGAAGTCCACTGGGCTATAGCGTTTAATCCCACGTTTGATTCAAGCGCCGAAGTTATCCACCACTTGATGCCTAATTTTTCAGCTTCATTAATCCATTCTTCGGCATGTGCAATACCACCAATCAAACCAGGTTTAAGAATAATGTATTGAGGCATTATATTTTTTAAGGTGTCGATTTTATCTTCCAAAGAACATACTTTGATCAATTCTTCATCTAAAGCAATATCAATTGGAGATTTTTGACACAGCGCATTCATTTTAGCATGCATCCCAACTGAAATAGGTTGCTCGATCGAATGGATATTATACGCGCTTAAGATTTTTAATTTTTCCGACGCATCAGAAAAATCAAATCCACAATTGGCATCTAACCTTATCTGAATATCTGATTCTTTAAATTCAGTTCTTATGTATTTCAGTAAATCTACTTCATCATTAAAATCGATGGCCGCAATCTTAATTTTAATGCAAGAAAAGCCTTCCTCAATTTTTGCCTTTATTTGATCGCGCATAAACGATTTCTCACCCATCCAAATTAATCCATTTATTGGAATTGGTTTGCCTTTGATAAAGTCACAATCAAAGTACTTCATCGGTTCCTCAAATTGCATATTAAGTAAAGCCGTTTCATACGCAAACAATAGAGATGGGCAGTCATCAAAGAAATCAGGTGTTATTTCTTCACCTTCATTAAGTAAAGAACATAACAAACTAATTTTCTGTTCGATAAGCTCACGCGATTCTATACTCAAACCGTAAATAAGCGAACATTCTCCCACTCCTTCTTGTCCATCATGCTCTAACATTAAAAACCAACTGTCCTTTGTTTTTAAAATACCTCGAGACGTTCCGCTTGGATTTTTAAATACTAACTGTATAAATTTATAACTTGCTTTCAATTATTATTCTTTTGGTAAATAAACATCAAAAAGGATATAATGTTTATTAAACATTAACTCAATGACTGCATTATAAAAACGGCATTTTTATTGAGGTCATAAAAGCCAAATTCATGCGTATTCCAAGGTGTATTCATTCGCAGCTTCTCTCTAACCACAGTTCCTCTTTCAACAAATTCATCGATGTAATGATTGATGTCTTCGACCTTTATTCTGATTACAGACCCACCTAAAAGGGGATCATCATCTGTATCAGCATGCCATTGTAAATGTAAGACAATATCATCTCGCTTTAATAATGCATACATTTCATCATTCCATATAATTTCGAAACCTGCATACTTGACATACCAATTCGTATCTCTTACGATATCCGCTGAAGGAAGCACTGGAATTACTTGCTTAAAATGCATAGGACCAATTTTAAAGCAAGATAGTTTATTAATGTATAAAAAGAAAAGTGCTGTTGCATGATACAACAGCACTTCCATTTAAGTTAATATTTAATATTTAATTAATCGCTGATAAAGACATTGTCTCTACGGTAACTTTTGCCTTACTGTCACCTCGTTTATTTATAATGATTTCAAACTCATCATTTGTATCAACAAGATCATCAGATATTTCATATGCAAAACTCAGTTTAGCACCCTCCTCACCTAAAGAGTGATGATGCTGGACGCCATGGTGGTGATTAACACCAAAGAAAGTCATCATGCCCAAATACTTATCAGGTTGATCTTTATATCTCAAGAAGACTGTAAAGTAATGTCCCGGTTCTTTATAAACAACCACATTAATTCTAAGCACCAACTTGGAAGGTTGTGCCTTCTTAAAATGCTTTATGGTCTTTTTAGCATTATCTTTTGATACCAAATGTTTAAAAGGTTTGTTTCCAATAACCCTATTGAAACCATGCTTCCATAGCAATGTTTCACCGCCTTGTTGTACAGATTTTTTCATTTTTTTAGAAGAAGCGAAAGCATCCTTTAATGAAGTAGGCATTGATGGGCTTTGTACTTCCGCTAGTATTTGAGGCTCCTCAACATCTTCATAAGTATAATCTGGATCAAATACAATTGCATAAACTTCTTCCAAGCTATACGTAATCTCATCGCCATTGGGTTCAATAAAATTATATTCCCAAGGGTACTCCTTCAATTCTTCCAAAGTAGGTCTTGAGCCATATTCAGAATTATCCCACTCCCACCAAATACGATCGACCATGCTGTGGTGCAACCAAAAAACAGGATCAAAACCAGCTGATGGTACATTGGCCATTAGTCCGGACATACTGTCTTGATAGATCTCATTCCATAGAATTTCTTTACCATCTGCACCTATGTAATCATGCATTAATCCATGAGGTGACGCTTCAAGAATTTGGCTGAATCCTGTCTCACCACCGAATGGTGTTGTCGTTGCAAGACTATTTAATTGGAGTCCAATATCCATCCTGGTGCTGTCATCTATAGGATAACCGTTATTTAAAAGACTATATCGACTTTGTTCATATAAAGCATTGGTCGGATCTTGAAGTTGACTAGGCAATCTGTTTTCGTCTACAATATCACTACCATAATTCCAGAACGGTATTGCAAAGTCTTCCTTACAAGACAATTTTCTAACTATTTTTTCTAGATGCCAGGTATATAATCTGTGCCACAAAAGAAAATGCAATGCTGCTTTCTCCTTAGCCAATGTATCTGTCTTTACAGCATGCGTACAATCGCCCCATGCAAACAGCTTATCTTTTTCCGTTTCGTAAAGAGCACACAATTTATTAGCGCCAATTATTTTGGCGGGGATATTATGAATGGCTCCTTGATAGTACCACGAACGTCCTGCATCACAACGTATAGAACGCATAATTTCAAACGCATCAGCCATAGCATCTAAATCTGCTTTTGCACTTGGAGAAGTTGCATTTTTACGCACATATTGTTTTGAAGTATTTGTTCTTTTATAATCAGGTTTTTGGCTAAATCCTGTAGTGAAGATCAATACCATCATAAACGAGGAAAGTAATGTTTTCATAAGTTTTGTTTTTTAAGGTTTATATAATTAATGCAATGTTCTATTGCACTTCTACTTCAAAGGTTATGTTTTCATGAAAGTCTGGATTTTCAATATCATAAATTTTAAATGTAACAACGCCTTTACCAGACTTATCTCCAGGCATCACATGGATAGCAATGTATCCTTGTTGATCTGGATTTAATTTTTTAAATGACGAACCTTCAGGTATTCCTATTTGGCATTTACCATGTTGGCACATGGAACAATCCCATGCTTTAGGGAAGCTGTTGTGGACTGTTTTCCATTTAAGGAATATTGGCATGTCAGAAATATTTTCAACATTTATTTTTGAAACGTCTAATCGCTTTCCAGCTTCGACAACTTCTTTATTAAGAGATTCGCCAACAACTTTAAATGTAGGTGCTTTTTGTCCTATAAGAGATTGACTAAAAAAGACAAATAGCAATAGCAACAAATGCAATGGTATCATGTTCGTTCTTTTCATTCATTCCATTTTATCAGATCAGTAAATTCAATTTTCTGAGAATCCGGATTTATAAAATTGTATTGAATTTTTAAATCATTATTATTATGATCATGATGTTCAATTTTCAAATCTATACTTTCCATTGAATTTAAAATGACTTTATTATATCCATCCGTATTAAAACTTACCTCTTTATTTTCATACAATTGTTTCACATCAAATTGATCTGGAAAAATAATTTCATTTATATATTGCCCAGCATTTAATAACCGCAAAATGACGACATCCTCTCCTTCTAGACCGTTAACTTCTATTTCATGAATTGGCAAACTGTTTATCAAAAAATATTGTGGATCATATTTCATTACAAATTTACCATCAACACCTTTTTCTTTTTCAAGAATTTCTGCTTTGTGCCATAGCGTATCAACTTCGAAACTACACCAAATATTATCACTTATGTTTGCTTCATCATTCATTGTATTATCACTTGGATTAATGATCATTACACCAAACATACCAGCTTGAACATTGAAGGGATAATTAAATGGATTATAGTATAAATAGCTTCCTGGTTTATCTGTATTAATATGATAATAAGCATGATCCATATGATAAACTGGTTCTGTGTTTGGAACTTCATCATCCACCCTTTCCATATCAATTCCATTAATCGAAATTATATGAGGATCACCTTGAGAAATATTCCAAAAATCAATAACCATACTGTCTCCGACGTTTGCTTCTAGTTTGACGCCTGGTAAAGTAACTTGACCAGACAGCGTATTTGTAAACCCAAAAACATTCAAACGCTTATTATCAATTGTAATTTCCCCGGTTGTTCTTCCAATGACGAGTAATTCCTCTTGTCCATGAATACTGCCACACAGCAAGATTAATCCAAATAGTCCATTCAAAAGCTTATACATTGTACTGTACTTAAAACAATAATAGATACAATTATTAGGAAAATCTATGTGTAAATTAAATTCAGGTATAAATACGTATACACAAAAACCAAATGATTCAATAAACTTTATCGGGTATTAATACCCTTGTACAATGATTTAAAACATGATAAATTGACGAAGCCAAAAAACAAATAAAATGGAAGACAAAATATTTATTATTGCTATTCCGGTGTATGATCGCGTAGACTTGATGGACATAGCAGCACCCAGGGAGATTTTTAAATTTGCAGGATCTGAAGAAGGTATTAAAATGGAAGTATATTATGTAGGAGAACCCGATCCCAATAACCCAGAAATTGCAAAACAAACAGTGACCAGGTGCGGTCTTTTATTTACACCTGATAAAACGTTTGACGCTGAAGAAGTGAGTAATCCCAGTTTAATTTGGGTGCCAGGTGGTGCTCCTGATAAATTAAGTGAAATGTTAGACAAATATCCACTTCCGTTTTTCAATTACATAGAAGAAAAAGGAAAAAATGCTGCCTGGGTAACTTCAGTATGTGAAGGCGCAATTCTTTTAGCTAAGACTGGATTGTTAGATGGTTATAAAATAACCACTCATTATGCATTCTATCCTTGCATGGCTGCTTTCCCGAAAGTCAAATTAGTCAAGTCTTGTTTTGGTAAGTATCCACGATATATTAAAGACAGAAACAGAATCACAGGCGGCGGCATTTCATCTGGCTTAGATGAAGCCATTTATATTGTCAAACTTATCAAAGGTAAAAAAGCTGCTAGAAATGTTCAAAAAGTCATGCAATACTATCCTAAACCACCTGTAAAAAGTAAGCTGACTAAGGCTACGAGTTGTCCAGTGAAAGGGCTCTGATATTTAAAGGCAAATAAAAAAATAGCTGTTTAGAATATCTAGACAGCTATTTCAATATTTTACGTATCACTTAAGCTTCTACGTAATACATGCCTACGTCATCGCGATTCTTAACTGGAATAATACCTCTGAATTCACATTTGTAATTATTCTTAATGTATTCATATGTTGATGCTGAAACATTAACTCTGCCGGGTTCACAGTTTGTTTCAAGTCTCGAAGCGACATTTACTGTATCTCCCCAAACATCATATGCAAATTTTTTATGTCCAACAACACCAGCTACTAACGGACCAGTATGTACGCCGACTCGTGCATCAAAGTATGGCAAGTTCTTTTTCTTTCTTTCAACTTTAGATTTTTCTACAAACTGTTGTATTTCCAATGCGGCTTTTACAATTTCTAAAGGATTATCTGGATTCTCTTTTGGCAAGCCAGCAGCTAACATATAAGAATCACCTATCGTTTTAATTTTTTCAACATTATACTTGCTGATAATTTCATCGAAAGATGTAAAGTAATAATCAAGAATTCCAACCAGTTCTTCAGGCTTTAGAGTTTGGGCGAGTGCACCAAATTTAACAAAGTCAGTAAAGAGTACAGATGCATTTTTATAAGAACGAGCTTTTGCATTTCCTGAGTTCTTTAATTCATTTGCGATTAGGGATGGTAAAATATTTAACAGCAATTCTTCTGATCTTTCTCTTTCTGCTTCTATCAGTTCATTCTTAGTTTGTAAAACAGCATTATGTTTTGCTGTTTCGAAATATCTCATAAGCATACCAATCAAAAGCAAAGAAACGATGCCTACCAGTGCATAAGAGAAATTTCGTTGAGACTTTTGAAGGTTCAGTTGACTTTCTTGGAGTTCCAATTGATTTTTTTGTTGTATAATGGCATTTTCTTGTTGAACCATCAAAATTGAGTCCCATTTTACTCTATCAAAGAGAGAATCTGAAACCATTTTTTGTTGAGTAAGCATAGAATCTGAAGCTACTTTTGCTGTAGCTAAAGAAGTAACATCTTGATTAAGACTTTTCAGTTGTGATTCTAAAGCTCTTTTATTAGAAGCCAATGCTTGATTGCGTTCTTCCATTTTTCTTTCCTCGATTTTTTTGGAGTTTAATAGAGACATATCTCTAATCTTCTCAGCATAGATAACTGCACTGGCATTGTCATCATCTTTAATCGCGATATTTTTTAGAATTTCATAATTATCTAATTTCAATCTGTTGTTATTTGATTTTGCAAGTAACACCAAACTTTCTTCCAACAAGTCTTTTGCTGTTTTTCTCTTTTTAGAAGCTCTTTTAGTCATTTTCATGTAAGCCTTAGCTTCATAGTTAAGTGCATATGCTCTGGCTTCACTTACATTTCTCGTCTTAATTGCATATTCATACGCATTGCGGGCTTGCTCTTGTGCTTTATCATAATCCTTGTTATTCATAAAGTGATTATAATTCTTTATAGCAATGTCATATTCTCCTCCAAATGATTGGGCTTTAATATTAGAAATTCCAAAAAGAAAAATAAAGGCCAATAAACCAGACAAGATTTTCCAATTTAATCCAAATTTGTTTTTAATTGCTTCCATGGGTTTTTATCTAAGGTTATAACTAATGTCAATTTTTATTTCTACGATGGAATCTTTAAGTACGATCGTATGCGTCTCATTAAAATAATACGTCCTGGTTCCTTTACATTTTCTTGTTTTGAAAAATCTTCAATTACTTTTGCCAAGGCCGATTGATTAGATTCTAATGCGTTAACAAAGATATCCAATAATGAAGGCTCTTTCAAGAGTATTTCTGTAAATGCTTTTTTATCCATGACAACGACAGTTGTATCAACTGCTGCTTTGATAGTAGCTGAGCGCGGATTTCCTGTAAGCAAACTCATCTCTCCAAAAAAATCACCTCTGGTTTTATCTGCTACTTTAACATCAACTTCTTCTGGATTCTTAATGAGAATATCCACTTGGCCAGATATTATGATGCCCATAGAATCTCCTTCATTGCCTTGAGTTATCAAAGTTTCACCTTTAGCATATGATTCTAACCAAGCTTTTTCAGACAACAGTCCAAGTTGTTTTTCATTTAAATTACTCAGCCATTCAAAATCTTTTAATTCTTGAATGACTTTAGCTTTATTGTAAGTATGTTCCTTTTCTTTTGCCTCGGCATCTACCATTTGAACGAGTAATTCATTTATAGTATAAGGAATCTTAATATTTTTTCTATTGAGCACATACCATAATCTGGACAAAACTTTATCTTGTACAAAAGGAACTTGACCATAATCTTCAATCCAAAATTTGAGACTGTATATAATGCCACTATCTGCATATTCTTTTACGAAAGGAAATGCAACTTCATCGATTGTCACTTCTGACATATCATTCAAAAGTTTATTCAGAATATTTTTTACCTCATTTGGTGGGTGGGAATAATCTAATCCAACATCAAAAATATGAATCTGTCGAGGTGTCGGTCTCGAATAATTGATAATCATATCTTGAGCCACCATTTTATTAGGTAAAGTGATTCTATGATTTTCCCGAGATAATAATGTAAGTGATCTCCAATTCTGATCTACAACCTTTCCTTCTTGTCCACCAAGGAACACCCATTCTCCAATATTAAAAGGTGCCTCACTTTGTAATGAAACGCCAGCAAATAAATTTGACAAAGTATCTTGAACAGATAAACCTACAATAGCGGATATAACGGTAGATGTTACTAGGAAGGCTGCCAGATCCAAAGAGAAGAAATACTTTGCAGACAGCACAACAGTCAAAATAAAAAGGATTAGACCAAATATGTTAAAAGTAAATCTTGGCAGTCGTGTTAATTCATAATGTCTTAATAACGAATAAAACGACCATACCATAAATTGTATCAGCGCATAACTTCCAAAAGTAATCAGCACCAACCAATAAATCTTATCTTCTACAAGAGACACCTTCCATGGGTTGGACTCGATACTTGCAAATGAAAATATGGAAATAGAAACGATGAGAAATAACAGCGTTGCTACCAGCGTTTTCCTATCATATTTGATACCAAATTTTTTTCGAAAAAATATGGCAACAGCATAATGAAATATGCAGAAAGCTATTATATATAGGAATATTATCAAACTCATTACAAATTACCATAAATCGGTAAAGTATAAAAATATCAAATATTTATAAGTTTTATGAAATATGACAAGACTTAAAAAAAGAAATAACGTATATAACGCTTAAGTGTAATATGTCAAGAAAACAAGCGTTTTCGACTACTTTACCATTCTTTTAAGCCGCTTTAAGTGCTTTTTCTTGTATTTTTCTCTGTATTGCCTGCAGAAACTAGTCTTATATTGATGATTTTCAAGAAATGAAACCTGAAGTTTGTTCCAATCATTAATCGAAAACTTCGAATTAAAGTGCTTTATTTCCTTATAAAGAAGATCTCCTGTCTCCCAAAAAGACTTAGTACCTAAATATTCAAGATCGGCATCTGCAAGAATACGTTCGCAATGAGTTTGTGGATTTTGAGGGATTTTTGTGGCCATAATCATACCACAAATCTTATCTAAATCTTCTTTAGAAACTATATTTTTTAGGTCTTTCCGCGCAATCTTACATGATGTTTCTTCATGATCCTTAGGACCTATCATAAAACCAGAATCGTGGTATAGCGCAGCAATATAAACCAATTGCTTATCGTGAGCGCTAATTTTTTCCTTTTTACTTATAAATGCGGACTTATCGACAACATAGAGCGTATGTTCTACATTATGGTATGTGAGATGATCAGGTAAATTCTTCTTTAATTTACCTATTATGTTCTTTTTAATGTCAGAAATATTATAGTGCATTTCACTGATATTCCCCAATTCCACGTCGTTAAACGGCATCGAAATGCAACTGAATTGGATTTATCTCAGTAATACTACAATAAATAGACCATTTTAACAATATAATACATATTAAAATATTGTTTTATGTGTAAATAGCTCTAAAATCTAGGAAAATATCTTCTTATTAAAGTGATTTGGCCTAATTCCATTCTGAATAATTCACTTTTAAACCATTCATATCGTAATTAAATTAACAAATAAATTTGTCCTATCTCACTCATATCCAACGAGCATTTTTCAAATTAGTTCTAGCCATAAAAGGTGTCAATTTTGCATAGAACCTGATCTTTGAATCAGTTTATTCATTATATTCATTACTGACAATAAAGTTTAGTCATAAAACACCCCATAAGATGATTATTAATAAAACCTCTCCATCTAGTATTATCGAAGCTTGGCAGAAATTTCTAAATAAGGAAAACATTTCAGTTGGAACGCCAGATGGCATTTGGGGTCCAAATACTGAAGCTGCAACCAAAGAATTCCAAAGTAGCAACAAATTAACTGCAGACGGCATAGCTGGCCCTAATACCATTTCTACAGCTTCAAAAAAAGGGTTTAGCATGCCAGAGGCAAAAGAGTTTTCACCCGTTGGCCATACGAATGCTATCGTTGATATTTCACATTTGAATCCAAAAATAGATTTCAATAACGCAAAGTCAGCTGGAATAACGGCTGTATTTCATAAAGCCACTCAATCAGCAGGCAAAACAGCATTCAGAGATAAAGCATATCCAAAGCGTCACCTCCAAGCAAAAGAAGCTGGATTACTTTGGGGTGCTTATCATTTTGGTGTTGCAGGCAGTGGAAGTGATCAAGCCGATGCTTTTTTAAATTATACTAAACCAGATAATGACACTTTACTGGTCTTGGATTTTGAACGCGCTACTACTAAAGGTGAAACAACAATGCAAGTTGAAGAAGCCGAAGCATTTATTAATGTTATCAAAACAAAAACAGGTAAGTACCCTGGCATTTATGGTGGCAGTCTTTTGAAAGAAGTTTCAAAAGGGCTTTCAAATTCCAACCTTCTTGATTGTTGGCTTTGGATTGCTCAATACAGTTCAGAACCTAAATTACCTAACGGTTGGTCTGATTATACGATTTGGCAATTTACGGACGGCACAACTGGAAATGGTGCCTTACCTGTTGATGGTATCGGACGTTGTGATCGTGACTTGTTTAAAGGCAGTAAAGACGGATTGATTTCGTTTTGGAAAAAGCACAGTGTTTGAGCTATTATTCTTTTATAAAAACTGAAGTGTACCGCAAACCTTCCGATGTTACAAACACAACGAAATGGTTTCCACTTTGGTATTTGGAGATATCCAGATTTAAACTTGAACCATCATTGTTAAATGAGGCAACCAACAGGCCAATTTGATTATAAATGTATATAGTCCCTTTTGCATTTGGGACGATGTTTATAAGATTGTTTGATGGATTTGGAAACAGCGTTAATGGCGATTGAGAGAATAATGTCTGGTTTGAGATGTCATTTATAATATCATTTTGAATGCCGGGTGTTCCTCGTAGAGTTAAAGAGGAAATCCAAGATTCTCCAATATTGTTATTTAATTTAGGATCCATCAAACTGATCGAATTGGCACCTTCACTACTTGGCCAAGGGCTTTCTGTTTTATAATCAACGACATCAATTAAAAACAAATCGTTGTCAAACAATTCAATGAGATCACCTTGTTTACTTAATCCAAAATCAATTTCGCCAATAAGGTTATTAACATTGGGGTATACAGATTCAAACTTCACTTCATCTTTAACAATCACCAAATAATCTGATGCATCTAATACGGTACTGCTTGGAAAAACAAATGGATCATTATTTGACCCATCATGTAAAATCCATCCTGATAAATCAACCGCTTCATTTGTATTATTAAATAATTCAATCCAATCCCCAGAGTCAAACGCATCAGATTGAGCATAACTTATTTCATTAATCACAATGTCTACATCAGGGTCAAAAGTTGATTCAAATATAGCAACTAAGGAAGTGTCATTTTGCAAGTTGAACGCAATGCTCGCATCTGTTATGTTTGTATTTTCCCAACCAATAAATTTAAAACCAGGATTTTCTATGACAGAAATAGTGATTGGTAAGCCATTAAAGTAAATTCCAGCCCATGGAAAAGATGTATCATTTAATACTATTGTATTCAATTCAAAATTACAGGCATTTGGAATTGATGAATCTATACTTATAGTTGACATAGAGTCAAGGGATTCAAACTGAGATCGAATATGATGTCTAACATTTTCAGTTCTCAAGGAAACATATTCTTTGATCACTTCTAGTTCATTCATCCAAGATTCCAAACATCCTCTACCCCATTTTTCTGTGTGTCTGGAAATTTCGGATTTAATATTAGAAGACAAATCATTTAAAATTCTGATCATATTCTCAGGTAAATACTCCGAATTTATCAAATCACAAAATCGTGTTATAAAAAAAGATCTGTAGCTTTCATTAGTCAGTAAGGCACGAATTATTGCCGTCCTTCTTCCTTCCATTGGCCTCCCATCTTCAGTACTGGTTGCCCATGCCAATGAATTCCATGATGGAT
>JABDKX010000007.1 GCA_013001975.1 Saprospiraceae bacterium
AATATTTGGATGGGTTTCTTGCTTTATGGGGCTAACATTTCTAATAAAATTGATGGTTGGCTAAAAGCTGATAATAGTGCAATTGAAGATTTGAAACAAAGAGTCGCAGATTATAGGGCAAGTATCACTGAAGTTCCAACTACGACGAAAATGTTTGTTTTATTAGCCTTTGCTTTTGGTGGTGTCGCGCTTTCTCATTGGGGTGCAGACGTATTAAGTCCATTGATGGGTAAATTTAAAGAAACACTTAATAATCTGAGGCTTAACTCACTGATGTCCCACTTCTTTTGGTTGATTGTTATTAGTACGACAATTGGTCTTAGTCTTTCTTTGACAAAAGCAAAAAAGCTAGAAGGAATTGGTGCTTCAAGGTGGGGTTCAATTTTTATTTACATTCTCGTAGCAACGATAGGTATGAAAATGAACTTAGGGGAAGTTTTTAAAAATTTAGGCTTATTTGCCGTTGGTATTACTTGGATGCTTGTTCATGTAATTCTATTATTAGTTGTAGCAAAACTTATAAAAGCACCTTTTTTCTTTGTTGCTGTAGGAAGCCAGGCAAATGTTGGTGGTGCCGCTTCTGCCCCAGTTGTTGCGTCTGCTTTTAGTCCGAGTTTGGCTCCTGTTGGGGTATTAATGGCTGTTTTGGGTTATGCTCTTGGGACTTATGGTGCTATAATATGTGCTACTTTAATGCAATTGGTGAGCACATAAGAGAATTTTTTAGGGGATAAATGCGCATATCATATTGATAATCATCCCAATATGAACAAAAATCGAATATTGTATTAATATTTTAAGTATCTTTGCAGCCCTATTTTCTAGAGATTCTAAATTGCAAGAATGAGTAAGAAGAGAGTTTTGTATGTAACTCAAGAGATGGACCCATATACTACTATCTCAGAAATATCTTCAATAGTTAATAAATTGGCTCCTTTAGTCCACACCAAAGGTATGGAAGTAAGGGTTCTGATGCCTAAATACGGTAGTATTAACGAAAGAAGACACAGACTTCATGAAGTCGTCCGCCTTTCAGGAATGAATATAATTGTAGATGATGACGATTATCCGTTGATAATAAAGGTCGCTTCTCTACCTGGTGCTCGGCTTCAGGTATATTTTCTTGAAAATGAAGAATTTTTCAAGCGAAAATTCATTTTTAAAGATGAAGAGGAAAAAATCTTTGAAGACAACCAAGAAAGAATGGTGTTTTTCTGCAAAGGTGTTATCGAAACTGTCAAAAAGTTTGGTTGGGCTCCTGATATCATTCACTGCCACGGCTGGATGACAAGTTTAGTGCCTTTTTATCTTAAAACGGTTTATAGCAATGAGCCTATCTTTGATAATTCTTCAATTGTTTATTCGGCTTACGAAAATGAATATGAGGATTCCTTTACTGAAAGGTTTTTTGATATCGCAGCGATTAACAATTTAGAAAAAGAAGATTTAGCAGACTTTAATGTAGATGGAAAAGTTAAATTACTTCAAGGAGGTATGAAAAACGCTCATGCTCTCGTTAGAGGTACCGAATCTTTACCAAAAGAAGAGGATGAATATTATTTAAATGCAGATGTACCCAAGTTGGATTATTTCAATCTTGAAGAACTGTCTGCAGAAATTCTTCCTTTTTATAGTGGATTATTAGAAACTGTTTCTTAGTATAAATTTAATGAGATTATATTTTTTACTACTTGTCGCTTTTTCAAGTGTATATTTTTCTTGTAATGAAGAAATTACTGTTGGATCTGCTATTCTTGAAGATACAACAATTGGGGTTGACTTTACAGACTCTCTAGAAATTGAAGCCAAAACAGTCCTCGACGATAGTGTTGTCGTTTTCCGAACAAACTTTGACAGCAGAACATATCTTTTGGGAGAAATTGATGATCCGTCATTTGGTTTTTCAAAGGCTAACCTTTATCTGTCTGCTGCTAACGTAAACGTAACACCACCTAGGTTTGACACTTTGACTATCGACTCAGTCATCATGATTTTACCATTAGATACACTAGGTCAATTTGGAGACGAGGATGCAATTCATAATATAAAAGTTTATCAGCTTGAAGAAGAGCTTACAACTGGTGACGATAATGATATTATTTCAACAGATGAGTTTCTTTATAATTCTAATGCTATTGCTGAAGTTTCGCGTTCTGTAAATCACCAAGATTCCGCTTTTATTGCATTAGCATCAACCCGTGATTCGTTTATAACCTCTTTTCCTCAGTTACGAATTCCGATGGATATATCTTATTGGGAGCAATTTACAAATGATACATTAATCATTGGCGTAACAGATACTTTCCGTCAATTAGTGCCCGGTTTCTTGTTAACTTCAGAACCATCAAACAGCAGTATGCTAGGGTTAAATGTTTCAAACAGTTCACCTTTGAGTATCGCTATTTATTATACGAATGACGACGGTACTGTTAATAATGCTTTCACAATAGACCTTGGGGCCGTAAGAGCCAATAATTTTAGACACGATATTTCTTCAACACCTGTAGAAGCGGCGTTGGACTTACCTGCCACTGAGTTTGCTTATCTACAATCTATGGCTGGTGTAAATCTAGAGGTAGATTTGAAAAGCGTTCTTGATCTAAAAGACAAAATAATAAACAAGGCTACACTAAGTATGTTTTTGTTAGAAGAGGCAAGTCCTGTTGTATCACCTATAGATGCGTTAGATGTTCAATATGTAACTGATGCAGGAATAACAAGTCAAATTTTGGATGCAGTATTGCGACAAGAGATTCCTTTTTTAGATGGAGGTCTTGAGTCTGTCGTTATAGGGGGATTGACTTATAGTAAATATGATTTAAACATAACCAATCATGTTATTAGTATCGCCCGTGGCAATATTGACAATACAAAAGTAGTTATAGAAGCAGTAAGGAAACCTCAAAGGGCGTCCAGATCCATATTACTTGGTACGGAGCATCCAACGCTGCCATTGTCATTAAAGTTAGTCACATCAAACCCGTAATATTATGTGTGGTATTGTTGCATATCTTGGAAATAAGCAAGCGTATCCAATTTTAATTGAAGGCTTAAAAAGATTAGAATACAGAGGATACGATAGTGCTGGTGTTGCTTTATTGAATGGAGACTTGACCGTACTTAAAAAGCAAGGGAAAGTTTCCGCATTAGAACAACACAAAGAAGAAAGCAGTTTAAATGGAAAGTTCAATATGGGTATTGCACACACCCGTTGGGCAACCCATGGTGCCCCAAATGATATTAATGCCCATCCTCACGTATCTGGTGATGGTAACATTGCACTCATTCATAATGGCATAATAGAAAATTATGCATCAATAAAAGAAGCTCTAGTTGAACTAGGCCACACCTTTACATCTGACACTGATACTGAAGTTTTAGTACACTTCATCGAAGAAATAAAAAGCAAACAAAACCTTTCTCTTGAAGAAGCTGTTAGGGTTGCGCTCACTAAAATTGTTGGGGCTTATGCCATTGTTGTTATTGACAAAAATGAACCAGACAAAATAGTTGGTGCACGACTGTCGAGTCCTCTTGTTCTTGGAATCGGAGAAGACGAATTTTTCCTAGCATCGGATGCTACTCCTATAATTAAGTATACCAATAAAGTAATTTATCTTGAAGACGGAGAAGTAGTGACCGTCTCTCGTTCTGGCGACTATGAAATCAGAACATTAGACAACAAAGTTCAAGTCCCTAAAATCTCTGAGCTCGATTTAAAGATCGACGAAATTGAAAAAGGCGGGTATCCTCATTATATGTTAAAAGAGATCTTCCAGCAGCCAAAAACAATTGGTGAAAGTATGGGAGGACGTATCAATTCTCACGAAGCTTGGGCTATGCTTGGTGGTATGCGTCAACACGAAAATAGAATTAAACAATCTGAAAGAATTGTACTTACAGGATGTGGAACCTCTTGGCATGCCGCAATGATCGCAGAATATCTTTTAGAAGATTTGGCAAGAATACCAACTGAAGTAGAGTATGCTTCAGAATTTAGGTACAGAAACCCCATAATTAGAGAGAATGACTTTATAGTCGCGCTGAGTCAATCAGGAGAAACAGCCGATACTTTGGCGGCAATAAAGTTGGCAAAAGAAAAAGGAGCATTTCTATATGGTGTGGTAAATGTGATAGGCTCTTCAATTGCAAGAGAAACGCACTCTGGTTCATATATCCACGCTGGCCCTGAAATTGGTGTTGCTTCAACAAAAGCTTTTACCAGCCAGGTGACCGTTTTAGCTTTAATGGCTTTGCATTTTGGTAAATTAAGAGGAACATTATCAGAAGACTACTATAGAAAACTGTTGGCTTCTTTAGAAAGTGTTCCATCAAAAGTTGCAAGAATATTATCTAAAGACGATAAGATTAAATATATTGCCTCTGAAATCAAAAATGCATCCAACGCACTATATTTGGGTCGTGGCTACAATTTTCCGGTAGCTTTAGAAGGTGCTCTCAAATTAAAAGAGATTAGTTACATTCACGCAGAAGGTTATCCTGCTGCAGAAATGAAACATGGACCAATTGCCTTAATAGACATGTATATGCCCGTTGTGGTAATCGCAACCAACAAAAGTGCATATGAAAAAGTAGTTAGTAATATTCAGGAAGTTAAAGCAAGAAAAGGTGTGGTTATTGCTATAGTAACTGAAGGTGATAAAATAATTAAAGATCTAGCAGATTATATAATAGAAATACCAGAAATTGAGGAACCGTTTACACCTTTACTTTCAGTCGTTCCTCTACAACTTTTGGCATACCACATTGCGCTTATGAGAGGCTGTAATGTAGATCAACCAAGAAATTTAGCTAAATCGGTAACAGTAGAATAAAGTATATGGAATTTACAATGACTTACAACAGCCAGGAAGATATTTTAATAATAGCTGAATATGGCCGTCACATTCAAAATCTTATTAACTATAATAAAACAATAGAAGATAAAGAAGAAAGACAAGCTTTCGCTGAACAGGTTATCAATTTGATGTATCAAATGAACCCAAGCAGTAGAAACAACCAAGACATCAGATCAAAATTGTGGAAACACTATTTTATAATAGCAGACTATGATATTGATGTGATACCTCCAAATGGAATTGTTCCTCAATCAGAAAACAGAGAGATCAATCCAGACAGAATTGATTACCCTGTTAAAGAAAGGGAGTTCCGTCACTACGGTCATAATGTTAGGCTCCTCATGGAGAAGGCAATCAAAATGGAAGAAGGCCCGATTAAACAAGGCTTTGTTGAAACAATTGCTTCTTTTATGAAGTTGGCTTACAAAAACTGGAATAGAGAACACTATGTAAGTGATGAGATAATTCTTGAAGATTTAAAATCTTTATCGAAGGGAAAGTTGTCCGTTGATGAAAACCATTCTCTCGATACTTTAACTTCTGCTGTTAAGTACAAAAAGCGAAAGCATACTAACAATAACAACAATCGAAGAAGATCCAACAAAAACAACAATAACCGAAGACGAAGATAAATTATTATATTAATTTTTCTTTTAATATATTTGGTGCTGATTTACAAGCACTAGTATATGAATAATGGTTCGTTTATTGTAGAGGGCAACTGCAAGTTGTCTGGAGAAATTACCCCTCAAGGAGCTAAGAATGAAGCACTTCAAATTATAAGCGCATGCTTATTGACCGCAAGTCCTGTCACTATTAATAATATTCCTAACATCGTTGATGTTAGAAAACTAATATCCTTAATAAAAGGATTGGGTGTTATCGTTGAACAACACACGCCAAACAAATACACATTCACAGCAAAGGATATTGACTTAGATTATTTTGCTTCCAAGGAATATCTGAATGAAGCTAAAAAAATTAGAGGATCCGTTCTTCTTTTGGGTCCTCTTTTGTCCCGGTTTGGAAAAGCATTTCTTCCCAAGCCAGGTGGCGATAAAATTGGAAGACGACGTTTAGATACCCACTTTCAAGGATTTATTTCTCTAGGTGCTGCATTTAATTATGACGAATCAAAAGATGAGTTTTTCCTCGCTGCAGAAAAACTAAAAGGAACCTACTTACACATGGAAGAGATATCTGTAACCGGAACTGGTAACGTACTTATGGCGGCTTGCCTTGCAGAAGGAACCACAACAATTTATAATGCAGCATGTGAGCCATACATTCAACAGCTTTCAAAAATGTTGAATCAAATGGGGGCCAACATTAGAGGTATCGGATCTAACCTACTTGTTGTAGATGGTGTTTCATCTCTGAACGGTACTGAACATACGATTCTTCCCGATATGATAGAAATTGGAAGTTTGATTGGCTTGGCAGCCATGACACAGTCTCCATTAACTATAAAAAATGTGCGTCTTGATGCTCTAGGATTAATTCCATCTGTTTTTCAAAAACTGGGAATTCAAATGAGCTTTGAAAATGATGATATTATCATTCCTCAGCAAGATCTTTATGAAATTCAGAACTTTATTGACGGCTCCATACTAACTATATATGATGCGCCATGGCCGGGCTTTACTCCTGATTTGCTCAGTATCATTCTTGTCACTGCTATTCAAGCCAAAGGCAGTGTGTTAATTCATCAAAAAATGTTTGAAAGCCGGTTGTTTTTTGTTGATAAGCTGATAGAAATGGGCGCCCAAATTATTCTTTGTGATCCACACAGAGCAACGGTTATTGGACTAGAAAGAAATAGTCAATTAAGAGGAATAAAAATGAGTTCTCCTGACATTAGAGCTGGTGTCTCCTTACTAATCGCGGCACTTTCTGCGAAAAGTACAAGTAGAATTGATAATATTCAACAAATTGATCGGGGTTACGAACGTATTGATGAGCGTTTAAACGCTCTTGGTGCAAATATTCAAAGAGTAAATAGCTAAGAGGTAATATTTAGGTCTAAGCCCTCATAATAGCCAGTATCCGCGTCTTTTATATACTTAGTATAATAAGTTATTTGTCCTACGTGATAGCTGAAATGTTCGATAACATGGATTATAACTGACAATGTTGTTTCGCTAAATCCTTGAACCCTTATTTCTTTTGTTAGGTCCTCTTCTCTGATGTTTTGAATCGTTTTGTTGGCCGCATGCAGTGTTGATTCTATTTTGGCTATCAGTTTATCCTTAGAAATTCTAGCCGTTGTATCAAACTCTTCGTCCCGAACGCGTAAATCTTCTGCGTCACCTATTCCTGATAATATATATTGTGTTACATTACCACTCAAGTGTAATATAAGATTCCCAACTGAGTTCGTGTTTTTGTTTTGATTGTGCCATACCTCTTTTTCACTCAACATGGATAAACACTTTTTTATCCTAGTCAAACCCTCTTCTATTAATCTTCTCTCAAATTCTGCCTTTACAATTGAAACCATATTTAAGTTTTAAACTTGTCCAAACTTAGACAAAAAATCTTCTTTGTATCCGTTAATAATCGGTATTTTTTCTTTATTAATTACTGCTTGGTTGCCTTCTAAGTATTCAATTTGGTTAACATTTACAATATAAGAACGATGGCATTGAATAAGTTATAAAACATGCGAGAATAAATAATACGTTTAATTTTTTCATTTTTATATTTTTTTGATGCTACAATGATCATTTGGATCCGTCAATCAATCAAAAAAATCGTTGGGTTGGATCATTCCGACGTTGGGTGAATAATTTTGATTCAAAATATTTACAAATAACTAAAAATCAGAACAGTATAGGTTTTGAACGGAGCCTCTAATTGTTTGCAATGGCTATCAAACCTAATTGTATCGTAATGTTTTCGATTTCATTGAGTAAGGTGTATGCCGCTTCTATTGTAGCGCCCGTTGTCAACACGTCATCAACAATCAATATGGTCATTCCCTTGAGCACCTCGGGTGATTGTAAGCTGAAAGAACCTAACACCTGATCAAACCGGTCCGTTCTTCCTTTTTTGGTTTGTGTTGTGGTCTTAGATTTTTTAACCAAAACTTTTTCTAAGATCGGTATGTCTGTAACGTCAAATATGCCTTTCGCAAATTCATAACTTTGATTATATCCTCTTTTGCGTCGTTTTGAATTATGAATCGGAATCGGAATAATATAATCAGCTTTACTGAAGTGTGGCGAGAGAATATAGCTTCTACCAAAGGTTTTGCCCAAGTTATTTCCAAGGTCAAACCGACCAGAATACTTTAATCCATGAATTGCTTTTTGGACCAACCCTTCTTTTATGTATTCAAATAATGCCGCACCATGTTGTGGGTTAATTCTGGGCGATATTCTTTTTATTAATTCGTTGTTCTTAATTTCAAAATGATCAGTATATCCAATTTTGCTATTGCATGTTATACAATAAATATTGGTATTCTCTCCTTTTTGTGAATTACATCCTATACATTGTTTTGGATAGACTAAAGACACGAGGTCTTTACCTAATTTGCTAATGAAGTCCATGGTTTTAAAAGTTGTTCTTATATAAAAGTAATATTGTTTTTACTTTAAGTCAATAAAAAACGCCTGCCCCCGAAGAGGCAGACGTCTCAAAACAAAACGAAAAACCAACTTATCTTTAAATTCCTTTTCTTAAATAAACAGGAATTGTTATTACTTTGTTCTTTCTAACTATGTCTAATTCTATCGTGTCCCCGACTCTTGCTATCTCTACTACTTTCAACAAATCTTCGAAAGTATCCACGGTTTTGCCATTTGCTCCTATAACAATGTCTCCTGGTAAAACGCCAGAATATTGCGCTCCGCTTCCTTTAACTATTTCTTCTACTAGAAATCCGGTATCTCTACTTAGGTTTTGTGACCTATAAAGTTCATCATCAATCGTATTTCCTGCTATACCTAAACGTCCTCTCTCTATATCTCCTCCCTCTTTTATATCATCAATAATTCTCTTGACCAAATTAGAAGGAACTGCAAAACCATATCCTGCATAAACACCTGTTGGCGTTGCAATCGCGGTATTTATTCCTACAAGTTCTCCTTCTACATTAACTAAAGCTCCACCACTATTTCCAGGATTGATTGCTGCGTCCGTTTGAATAAACTCTTCAATAGCTTTATCGTTTTGAAGAATGTCAATATCTCTTCCCTTAGCACTTACTATTCCGGCTGTTACAGTAGACTTTAAATAACTAAACGGATTGCCAACAGCGGCTACCCATTCTCCAACTTCCAATTCGTCTGAATCAGCAAAAACAACTGGGGTTAGTCCTGTCGCTTCAACTTTCAATAGTGCGATGTCTGTACTTGGATCTTTACCAACTTTTTCCGCAATAAACTCTCGGTCGTCAATAACAACTTTTATGATATCTCCATTCTCAACAACATGATTGTTGGTTACAATATATCCATCTTCAGAAATAACCACTCCTGATCCTGCGCCACTTCTTGGATACATTTCTTGTCCAAACATATCTCCCATATCAAAAAACCTATCAAATGGATTGCTTTGTCTTTTGTTCATTCTTTGCTGTGCCATCATTTTACTTTCTTCAACAGTAATGTGGGCAACAGCAGGTGTGGACAATTGTGCTGCTTTAACAAAATCGAAAGGTGCATTGGTTGCTGATGAAGCCAGAATGGCTCTTGGCGATTGGTTTACCTGAGGATCTGTTTCTTTGCTAGAAAAATAATTTCCCACATATAGAGCCATAAGTCCTCCTACAAATCCGGCTGTAATTAATGAAAAAACTTTCTTCATGATTATTATGCTTTTGGATAATTCAAACGAATACTAGTATGAATAGTTACGCTTAAACGAATCGTTTAACAATAAATTAACTCAAAAAGAAAGGTAAATGTTCTGGCTATTTGTGATCCCAGTTGTAGTCTTTCATACCAATAAGGCATGCTTTCAGTAGGTCTATAGCACCACGAACGTCTCTTTTGTCTGCCATTTCAATAACTTGGTGTAAGTACCTGCATGGTATTGAAATGCCCCCGGCAATAGATCCTCCTTTAGCATATTGTTGCATGCTTGCTGTATCTGTGCCACCTTTAGGTAAAACTTCGAGCTGATATTTGATGTTGTTTTTTTCAGCCGTGGCTTTCATAAAATCAACCATTCTATAATCACAAATTGTGCGACCGTCTAAGACCTTAATTGCTGCGCCTTTCCCCAGGTCGGTTATTCTTTCGTGGCTTGCAGAACCGGGCACATCACATGCTAAAGTAACATCCAGGTTTATAGCGAAATCAGGATCTATACCCATTGTTGCTGCAGTTGCTCCTCTTAGTCCGACTTCTTCTTGAACAGTGAAAACAGCATAAACATCCATCGGCAGGTCTTGGCCCTTAAGCTCTTTCATTGTCTCCATTAATAAGAAAACACAAATTCTGTTGTCTATGCTTTTAGAATTAACCGCATTGCCCATTTCAATAAATCCCCGCTCTCTAGTAATTGGCGTACCTATTGAAATATATTTTAATAGCTCCTCTTTTGAAAGACCTGTGTCTATAAAATAATCTTGTATTTTCGGCGGTTTAGAAAGCTCTTCCGCGGTCATTATATGTATTGGCTTTGTACCCATTACGCCAATGATGTCCTTTTTACCATGTAATATAATGCGCTGAGCCGTCAATGTTTTGGCGTCAAAGCCTCCAAGTGTTTGAAATTTTATGAATCCGTCTTCATCAATATGGGATACAATAAAACTAATTTCATCCATGTGGGCGGCAATCATCATCTTCTTGTCAGATGTCCCCTTTTGAACTGCAATCAGGTTTCCCATTGCATCTGTATAGATTTCATCTACATGGCTTTCTATCTCACTCTGAATAAATGATCTAATTTTGTGTTCATACCCAGGAGCACCCGGGATTTGGGTTGTCTTCTCTAGAAGTTCTATATTTAACATGGTAATTTTTTAAAAATTGTGACAAAACTACATAATTCCTTGATATCCACAAGTTTAATCAAATATAAGTACTGTTTACAAATAGTTATCTTTTTTCATTTATGAGCAGTATTAAAAAATTTGCTGGTCAAGCCATTTTTTATGGGCTTGGATCTATAATCTCAAAGGTAATCTGGCTTTTGTTGATTACAGTGTATTTAACACGCCTACTTGGAGAAGACGGTCAAATTGAATATGGAATTTATACGGCCTTATATTCTTACATGACCGTACTCATTGTTCTTTTCTCAATGAAGCTAGATACCGCCTTATTTCGGTATGGAAATATTAAGGAACGGTTTCAAGAGAGCTATAACACCATAGCAACAATTGTTTTACTTAGCGCCATTTTAGTACTTTTTATTGTTTTTATATTCGGGGATCAAATTGCTGTGCTGATACAATTTCCTGGTGAAGGCCGCTACGTTAGGTGGTTTGGTTTTATTTTAGCATTTGACATTCTCTCGCTTATTGCGTTTGCAAAACTTC
Organism: Saprospiraceae bacterium; assembly: GCA_013001975.1. Classification (GTDB taxonomy): domain Bacteria; phylum Bacteroidota; class Bacteroidia; order Chitinophagales; family Saprospiraceae; genus RFSX01. The sequence continues at coordinate 11,356 of JABDKX010000007.1, forward strand.
GATTAGAAAACAAAGCAAAGCAGTTTGCGCTATTTAAGATTGGCAATGCATTGCTTTTAAGTTTACTCAGTATTTTCTTTTTAGCGATATACCCTAGATTGAGTACTGGTATACTCAATTGGCTCCCAAAGTTTGATGCTGTTATAGACTATTTATTTTTAGTCAATTTGTTTGTCAGTGGCTTTTTTCTATGCATTCTCCTATTGTATACCAAGGGGTTTAAGTTTAAAATTTCTACCCAGTTGGTAAAGAAAATATTTCCATATATTTTACCTCTTGTTATTGTCGGTATCGCTAATAATTTCATACAATATTTTGGTGTTCCGCTTATTCAGTTTTTAGAATCAGGCTCTGTTGAAGAAAATATTGAGACAAGTGGTGTTTATGAAGCATCAAGAAAAATAGCTGGCTTTTTTGCGTTATTTATTGGTGCATTCAATTATGCCGCAGAGCCTTTCTTTTTCAACAACTCAACAGAAAAAGACAAAGAAAAACTATATGGAAAAATATGCAACCTATATGTTTTGGTAGGTGGAGCATTTTGTCTTGGCTTGGTATTATATTTAGACATTGCCAAGTTGGCCGTTGATGCTGCTTATAGAGAAAGTTTATTTATTGTTCCCATTTTGTTGATGGCCTATCTCATATTGGGAATTTATCACAACATATCTATTTGGTATAAACTTTCTGACAAAACTCTTTATGGTGCCTATATTTCTCTGATCGGTGCCTTAGTTATGTTTGGTATTACATTTAAATATATTGGTGTAATCGGATATGGTGCTTGTGCTTGGGCAACACTAACAACTTATATTATTATGGTGGTTCTGGCATACGTTTTGGGTCAAAAGAAGTATCCTATAAAATATCCTGTTGGAAAAATAACTACGTCACTTGTTATCATTACGCTGCTATTATATGTAGCTTATTATAACTACTCTAATCTTTCGGGGATCATGATGTATGCCGTTAATACGGTTATTTTTCTTATCTACCTAACGTATGTATATGTGATGGAAAAAGAAGAGTGGCACAAAATGCTGTCTAGAAGGTCGTCTTAGTATTCTGTAAAAAAGTAATCCTTTATATATACTCTGTTTTTAATAGCAAAAACGATAAGGGCAATAAGTATTACTAGAGTACCAACTTTTACTTTTCTCCAGACATCCCTATTCTTTTCTCTCCTAGATTTATACTTATGCTTTCTTGCAAAATACACGGGCTAATTTTTTAGTAGTCTATAAAATGAAGCTTTTGCTTTCTGTCTTATTCTAAACTCTTGAAATATATAAGTCGACAAACCTAGAACAAATAATCCGTTTCTAATAATTTCAAAAAACTTTACCATTTCTGGATAAAAGCTTCTTATGGCTAGAATTTCAACACCAATAATGATTGCAGATAATAGAAACATTAAAATTATAAACGCTCTGGTGTTTTGGCCTTCATATCTCAACTTATCTATATTATTCTTAATAAAAACCTCTTTGCACCTTTTGTGATCTGGATCAATTTTTAATAATTCTGAAGAAACATGATTAGCACTATTGTAGTCAACAATCTGATACAATGCTTGTGCTTTTATAAATAACAATTCTTTATAAATATCCCTGCCGTTAACTTTGTAGACATTCTCCGTTATAACTGTTGTAATCAAGGAGTCTATAACTTTAAGTAATTTGAAATTATGTTCCATCGAATGAAGAGCAAAGATGTAGTCACATTGAATTTCCAAACAAATGTTAAAAGGAAGTTTTAAAATACGAAGCTTATTCTTTTCAAAATACCTTATTTTCTCCGGAAAATTTTCTTTCCCAAGCTCCTGGTATTCTTCATAAATAAGATCTTCTATTTCGTTTATAAAACTCATATTTCTTTTAATTCAAACAATATCGGCTTTGAAGGACTGGCATCTATGTCCACTGAAATTGTGTGTATGTTTAACAAATATAAGCCATCTTCATATGCGTTGTCAACATATATCATTTCAGTAATTGTTTTGTCTATCGCAATTTCTGTTTTTGTCTTCCAAAAACTATTATGAGCCAATAGCATTCCTCCATCTTCTTCTCTGTCTACACTTGGAAGATCAATTAACAAATGTTTTATAGACGTTTCATTTAAGGTCTCCATAACCGCTTTATCAAAATAGCACGGATTCGTATTTGTATAGTTTTTGCTTAATTTTTTGGTTGTGTTTGGTGTTGTTCTGATTATTAAGGCCTCAATGTTCTCTAGTTCTTCCTTAACTATAGGACAATTATTAAGGTCAATTATCAAATCACCGTTATTTAATTCTGATGGCTCAACGGTAATTAGTTTGGCTATAAAATGACTTCTTGTTAATGTCTCACTTATGGTTTTGCCCCTTTCGTCAATATGTAACACTGATTCTGTATGTGTGCCATTCCCGTGCGGGTTAAAAAATAAATTATAGAAGTTAACTGGTGATCCAGATTCCAGGTTTCCAATAAAGTCTCCAGCTCTAAATGGAGTAGATTTATAATTATCAGCACCAAAAGCCACAACGCCACCTTCATTTACAAAAGGGATAGAAATATCAATGCCTTTATAAAGGTCACACGTAAAAATCTTTTCTCCAACTTCAAGTTTTATTCTCATCAATTTCTTTTATCTAGTCCCCAGTTTAGTTTGTTGCGTATCGTCTTCATAAAGTTATCGCCTTGCAAACAAATTAGGTTTGTTGAAAAGTCATTTTTTACAAGTTTTATCTCATGTTCAGAATTAATAATTTCATATCTACTATCTAAAGAACATAGGAAGTTTTCTGCTCTTCCTTCAATTTTAAAGCTCACTTCGTGTCCTCCAGAAATAACAACTGGTCTAACGTTTAAGTTGTGGGGAGCAACAGGAGTTAATACTAAGTTGTCGGATGATGGAAAAATGATTGGTCCTCCACAACTCAAAGAATAGCCGGTTGAACCTGTAGGTGTAGAAACTATAAGTCCGTCAGCCCAATAAGAATTTAAAAATTCTCCGTCAATAAACGTGTGCAAAACTATCATTGAAGAGTTATCCCTTTTTAATAAGGTAAAATCATTTAACGCGAAGTTGTCGTTTGCAAAAACCTGAGGGTTGGAAATCATTTTTATCATCGCTCGCTTGATAACCGTATAATTTCCTGCAACAAAATTATCTATAGCTTGATCTATTCTTTCTTGTTCAATACTTGCCAAAAACCCCAGTCTTCCTAAGTTTAAACCCATAATTGGAATTTCAAGCTCTCTTATTAAAGGAACAGCGGATAGTATCGTACCGTCACCCCCTAAGGTTATTATAACTTCTGGGCTATAGTCTTTTAACTCATCATGAGTTGACAAACACTCATAATCCAAACTCAATTGTGGCAACTGGTCTGCATAATTTTGAAATACCTTAAAATCTATATCTGCCGCTTCTAGTTTGTTGAGCAACCGATTAACAAATGGTGTATCAACTTCCTTCCACTTTTGTCCAAAAATAAATGCTTTCATAAAATCCTTTTATTGTGTCTCTAAAACGCTATTGTATTATGGAAAAATAGTCCACTTTCTCCAATATCGTTTAAACTATACTCAAAACTAAAGATAAAGTTATTAAAGAAAATAATATCAACAGCAGGGCCATAACCATAAATCCAACGATTATTTAGGTGATTACCTTCTTTATACTTGCGCTCATTAACATAAGCCAAATCAAAGTTTGAACGAAGAAAAAGAGTCATGTTCATTTTACGAAATTGCTTTGGCAACCATTTAACCGTATTCATATTACTATCGAAAACCAAAAACTTGATGGCATTCATACTGATAATAAAATCAGAACCATCCATTACATATAGCTCATAACCACTAACAATATCTGAGTCCCAACCCAGTCCAGTATTATTTGCAAATGCGACCTCATTTCGAATCAGGTTGGTTTTTACTTTATTTCGGCTGCTCAATATGAGTTTTTGAGATATTGGTATATGTTTTTCAACACCAGCCGTTATACTTAAATTATCATAGTCATTAAAGATGCCGAAGCCTTCTTTTTTCAGATTTATAAAATACAAATAACCACCTAAAGGATAGTGTCGATATGATCTTTTATCATGATTAAAGTCATATTCTAAAAAGAAAAACTGTAAATCCGTTTTGCCATTTAAAAAATAGTCCGGGTTTAAAACTTCTGATACATATGGGTCAACCTTATTGTGATGATATTCAAGTCTGAGCGCATGAAAGTTATGTTCATCGCTTCTGAATTTTATTTCTGGACCAATTCTAAATCGTGATAATAATTTACGCTCATCTTCAAGTTGTGCAAATTGTGTTTTATTCGCTTTCGTTGTGTATGCAATTTCTCTGTTCTCAGAATAAAATATCGATCCACCAACACCCCACTTTTTATCTCTTGATAAATAAGGGAAGACGTACTTTAATTCATACTTTCTGGTATAGCCAAAATGGACTTTGATTTTAAGCGGGTCTTTATTTCCTGTTAGGTTAAAATGGGATAATCGGAATCCATAATTGACCCTACTTAACGATTTATTTTGTTCGTTCCACCAAACACTAAAATTTCTATCTGCCAATTCAAAAATAGGAACTGGATATAGATACCAGTTTTCTTCAACAGTTATTAAAACTTCGCCTTTTTGACTTTTCGTATCATAATTTTTAACATTCAACGTAACATTGTTGAATAAGCCTGTACTTAAAATTTGAAACTTAGTAAGTTCAAAGATTTTGGTCAGATCCTCTGTTTTAATAGTGTCGCCAACAGATATACTTATTTCTCTAAATATCACACTTTCACTAGTATGATCATTTCCTTCACATGAAATATCACTAATGATCAAAGAACTGCTTTGTGAATTGAGAAAAGAAAAGGAGTAACAAAAGAATAATACTATTAATCCCTTTAAGTTATACATTGAGATAGTTCATTAATTGATCATAACGATCTTTCAAATCATCATCATATTCGTCTTCTGTAAAACTGGCATTGATTTTATAGTCATACCTTTCCAATGCTGAAATAATAGAACTGATCTCTTGCTGGTTTATTTTAATTGTTATTAACACAACTTCCGTGTTTGGAATATCAGTTATGAAGCTAGCCAACACAGATCCGTTTTCCAATTCTATAACCCTTGCAATTTCAGAAAATGAATATCCTCGTTTAGAGCTTTCTACAACAATTATACTTCCTGGTTCTTTGAAAGAAAAAGAATTTGCATAATATTTTATTAAGTCCTCTTGAGTAATAATTCCTATAAATTTTTCGTCATTATCAACGACGGGAACAACAGTCATTTTATTTTGAGCAAGACGTGCTAAAACTTCAAAGACATGGTCGTTTATATTAACAAATGTATATGTACTGCTTATTTGAATGTCTCTCACCAACGTCTCAGGGCTGTTTGTTGTAGCATTATCTTCAGAGAGTATGCCCATCAATATTTCTTCTCTAACCACTGGCAAATGTTTGACGTGGTAAATGCTCATAATGGTTAGGGCCTGAGCTAAAGTATCGCTTGGCTCTAAAGGTAAAACTAGGTTTGATATTAATTCCTTGGCTATCATATTAATTAAGACGTTAAAAACGACACAAAAGTTTAGCGGCGAATAATTTTTTCTTTTTCTGCAATAAATTCTTTTTCTGACAACAAACCCCTTTCTCTTAATTCCTTAAGTTTATTTAACCTAGACAACAATAGGTCATCTAATTGTAAGTCTGGATTATTTGTTGTTTTTTTTGTTTTATCACCTATTGTGAAACCGTTATCCTTAAAGCTTTCAAACTCGGGTTGAATTCTTAAGTAAGCGAATTCATCCATTTCTAATATCTTCTCCTTTGGAGAAAACCCTAATTTTATGGCCTTATCTAAATGAAAAAAGGATTTGCCTTTCTTTTCGAGCATAGAGTATACGGCACCCATATAAAAATGGATTTCTTTGTCTTCTGGAGCAATCTCTAATGCTTGTTTGTAATCACTTATTGCATCTTCGAGATCAAATTCTTTATACTTTTTAAACGCACTCTTTTTAAACGGATTAGATCTTTGTCTTTTAACTGACTTTTTAACTTCGTATCTGCCACGAGGTTCTTCACGTCTTCTTCTTGATTCTCTTTGTGGTTCTTCGTAGTTTCTATTTCTTCGTCTTGATCTTCTGGTTCTTCTTTCAGAAAAACTTGGTGCGTTTTTATTATATTTTTTATCGAACTTTTCTTGTGACATTCCAATCAATGTGAATGCATCTATGATTCCTAAGATGGCAGTGAGTGGAAATCTTAATACTCCTGTCATCATATAAAACAACACCAAATAAAAAATACCACTACCTATATCTCTTAAATAGAATTTATGTAAGCCAATTATACCTCCAAAAAATGCCAGTGCTATAGCCGTGCCTTTACTTTTTCTCATTTAAAATACTTTTGTAGCTAGTAACGCAATATCATCAACATATTCATTTTTTCCTTTAAATGTTTCTAGTGTGTTTATCAAATTTGCATTAAATTCTGATAATTTCTGATTTTTATTATCTGAAATAAATTTCTTTAGTTTTTCTTCATCAAAATAATCCCCTTCTTCATTTTGAATATCTACTAATCCATCTGTAAAACAAAATAACAATGCATCAGGTGCCAAAGTTATTTTTTCTTCATTAATAAAAGGTAATTTTTCAAACGCTCCTATTACAGTACTCCCTGTTTTAAGTTCTGACATCTTACCTTCATTATACAATATCGGAGGATAATGTCCCGCATTTATATACCTTAACTCTTTTTTCTCAGTATCTATCTCAGCCACAAAAAACGTAATAAATTTATCACTTTTGGTAATTCTATAGACAGCTTGATTTAAAGCAAAGACGAAAGTCTCTAAATCTCTGTATTGGAATATCAAACTCTGCAACATAGCTTGAAAATTTGACATCAGTAAAGCTGCTGCTACACCTTTACCTGAAATATCTGCGATAACCACAGCAAATCTATTATCACTGAATTTCATGAAGTCTATATAATCGCCACCTATATTAAAGTGAGGTTTATAATATGTATGTACTTCATAGAATTCACTCTCAGGAATTTTTTCTGGAATCAATCGCTGTTGAAACTCTTTTGCTAATTCCATTTCTTTGTTTAACTTCTCTTGTTCTATTTGCTTTTTAAATAATCGTTTATTTTCAATAGCAACAGCGATAATGTTTGTAATTGTTGTAATAAACTGAATTTTATTATAAATATCCTCCTTATCTTTTATACCTCCAATTAAAGCATAGGCAATAGGATAATCTTTATGGTAAACGGGAATAATAATATCAAAAAATTTGATACTAGGATGGTCTTCTTCTTTGACAGTATGTAATCTTTTATATTGCTCGCATTCCTCAATTAATGAATCATGATATTCCTCTTCTACATTTATAAATGTTGCAGTATTCCAATCCTCTCCACCTTTAACAAATAAAATCATTTTGTCTATACCCATTTCCCAGCTCAAGAAAGATCTGTACATATTAAATAATCCATCTGTCGATACATTATCATTAATCGCCTGAGTAATAGTCAATAAACTTTTTATTTGGAGCTCTTTTAAACTTAACTCCTTTTCTAATTTTTCTGATATGCTTAGTTCCCTGTTCAAATTTTACAATTTAGAATTGTCTTGATGTCTGGTTTTATCTCTATTAGTCTTTTTGTCAAAATTATTTGCTATCGCTGATTCTAAATCTATGTCCATCTGATTAGACAAACATGTAACAACAAATAATATATCGGCCAATTCATCCGAAATCATCATTTTAATATCACTTGGCTCTACTGGACTTTTAAAAGATTGGTCTCCATATTCTCTTGCCATTAATCGGGACAGCTCTCCTACTTCTTCTGTTAATACAGCCATATTAGTGAGTTCAGAAAAATATCTAACACCAAATGATTTTATCCAATCATCAACCTTACTTTGATATTCACTTATTGTCATTATCGTATTATTCCTTATGCTTACTATCTATAAATATTGTAATAGGTCCATCATTGGTATATTTAACCTTCATATCAGCACCGAATATACCACAAGAAACTTTTATATTATGTTGAGAATGTAAATGTGACTTGAAGTTTTCATACATCTCATTTGCAAATTCTGGTTTAGCAGATTTTAGAAAGGAAGGTCTGTTTCCTTTTTTAGTACTTGCAAATAAAGTAAATTGACTTATTAATAATATTTCACCACCTATATCGCGGACACTCAGATTAATTTTCCCATCATCATCACCAAATATTCTCATATTCACAATCTTATTTGCTAACCACGATATATCGACATTATTATCCAATGGTTCAATGCCCAAATAAACAATTAATCCCTTTTCTATTTGTCCAACTATTTTTTCTTCTACTTTTACTGTTGCAGGCAGGTGAGTGCGTTGTATAACTGCTCTCATAGTGTTAGTTAATTTGTTTAAAACTATTACTTATTAACATCAATTTTTCGAAGAAAACAAATTACAATTAATTATATATTATAATAAATTAAAATGTGTTTTTTATTAAGATTTTCAATCACATGAATATTTTCTTCTTGACAGAAAAAATATATTATTCTTTCTACAACATAGCTAACCAACACGTTGTTAATAAACTTGAAAACGCTATATAAATATTGTTTAATTCTGTTAATAAGTTGTGAGTATAAATTATTCTAATGTCAGTTATGATAAATAGACCAATTAATGAATTTAGTTTTCAAGATATTAACACCCCTAATGATAAGGGTTGAATTTATATTTTAAAAATTTATAATTAATTAAGAGTGTTTATAAGTTTTCTAAACTATTAAATAAAAAAAGATTTGTTCGATTCTTATTTACTTTGCTAGAATATTATGGATTATAATAAGTTTATAAAATATTGGCTCATAGCTGGCTGTATTCTATTGTTTTTTCAAATTTTTATTGGAGGAATTACTAGGATTACTGGATCAGGTTTATCTATAACGAAATGGGAAATTGTTACGGGAACTTTGCCACCATTATCTGAAGCTGCGTGGGATGAAGCTTTTGATTTGTACAAGGAGACACCACAGTATGATAAGATAAATAGAAATATGAGCTTGAAAAAATTTAAGTTTATATACTTCTGGGAATATTTTCATCGTCTGTGGGCTAGATTAATGGGATTAATATTCATTTTTCCACTTTTGTTTTTTGTTTATAAAAAGTGGGTAGATAGGGATTTACTTAGGAGATTATCATATGTATTTTTTGCTGCTATGCTTGCTGCGGTTTTCGGATGGATTATGGTTGCAAGTGGGTTAGTTGAAAGACCATGGGTAAATGCTTATAAATTATCTCTTCATTTAGGAATTGCATTATTAACATTATCATTTCTTTTATGGACAACTTATCATGTCTTTTTAAAAGATGATATCAAAACAGAATCTGATTATTTTAAGAAGTTTTCCAAGTTCTTCTTTTTTGCGATCAGTGTCCAAATATTTTTTGGGGCAATAGTTTCTGGTATGCGCGCATCTATTTATTATCCAACATGGCCAGATATGAACGGTGAATTCATCCCAGCTGTTCTTTTTGACGCTTCAAATTGGACTTTAAATGGTATTATAAATTATGATCAGGATACACTGATGCCTGCTTTGATTCATGTATTACACCGTAATTGGGGATATATTGTTTATGCCATTGGCATGTATATGGCTTTTAAAATATTAAGATATCCCTTCAGACGTCTTTATCATATTCCTAACTTACTTTTGATTTTCTTTTTAAATCTCCAAGTTTTACTAGGAATACTCGTGTTAACTAATTCTACAACAACAATACCTGTTTTCTTTGGTGTAATGCACCAAGCAATTGCTATCTTTATCTTTTCAATTGCATTATTTAATGTATTTATTTTTAAGAAGGTAAGTAAGTAGAGATGGATCCAGTTATAATTGAGGATGGTAAGTTTAAGTATATAGAGTCTAGTCCAGGAAAGCCGGTTTTAATGTTGCTTCATGGTTTATTAGGTGCCTTAAGTAATTTCAGATTTATTATTGATAAGTTCAGTACCGATTACAATGTGGTTACACCCATTTTACCGATAATGGAAATGCCTCTAAAGTCTTTGGGTTTGAAAGGTTTGGTAAAGTATATTGAGGAGTTTGTTGAATATAAATCGTTTTCTGATTTACATGTTATGGGAAACTCATTAGGAGGTCATCTTGCACAGTTATATACGCTCAATAATCCTAGTATTGTAAAATCATTAATTCTTACAGGCAGTTCTGGTTTATTTGAAAATGCGATGGGTAATACTTTTCCTAAAAGAGGTGATTATGAATTTATAAAGAAGAAAGCTGAATTGGTGTTTTATGATCCCAAAACAGCAACTCCAGAATTAGTGGATGAAGTTTATAATACTGTAAACGACAGGTCAAAAGCTATTAGAGTTGTCGTGACTGCTAAGTCAGCTGTAAGGAATAATTTAGAGAACATAATTCATAATATTAGTGCCCCTACATTGTTGGTTTGGGGCAGACAAGATGATATAACGCCACCTTTTGTTGCTGAAAAGTTTAATGAATTAATTCCAAATTCAAAACTGGTATTTATAGACAAATGTGGTCATGCTCCGATGATGGAAAGACCAGATGAGTTTAATGAAATTTTAGAATCTTTTTTGAAAAATCTAGAAGATTAAAATTTCATTTAATCTTCTAGATTTCAACTTATTTATTAAGGTTGATTCTCTTGTAATTTTTTAGCTCTTGCTGCTCGCTGCATTGGGTTTTCTCCCCCACCTCTTCTTCTATTACTTCTTTTAAATAATTCAAATCTGTTTGGTTGAGAATCTGGCACCAAACTATTATTCTCTGTATCAACATCTGCAGTCTCTAGAAATGGATCTAAAGTTATATTTATTACCTTCTTTTTAGTTGTGAACGCTTTGGTAACAGACGATTGATCGAATCTCCAAATTTCTGCAGGAATTCTTTTTATTTCTGTGGTTCCATCTTCGTAAGCAAACTCTAATATTATTGGCATTGGTAAACCTCCAACGTTTTCAAACTCTAATTCATAATAATGACTATCGCCTTTAAGCATTTCTTTTTCATCATCAGATAAACTGGCAAGATATTTTTGATATTCTTGCTCATCTATTATATCGGAATCAAGAGGGTCGTAGTTAGTATACAGATCATCAATGGTTGTATCTTGTTCATTTAGTGTTTGCTTAATTTGTTCTCTATTTCTCAATACACTAATATTTTCTCTTTCTTTTGCTCTCTCAGCTTTTTCTCGTTTACTTTTTTCCTTGGGTTCTTTGCTGTCTATTTTGTAATATTTTACATTATTTAAACTCAGGTCAACATGGTCATTTGTGTAAAACCAACCACGCCAGAACCAATCCAAATCTACTGCGGATGCATCTTCCATAGTTCTAAAGAAATCTGCTGGTGAAGGATGTTTAAATTTCCATCGTTGAGCATATTCCTTAAATGCATAGTCAAAGAGCTCTCTTCCCATTATAGTTTCTCTAAGAATATTAAGAGCCGTTGCCGGTTTACCGTAAGCATTATTACCAAATTGGAATATAGATTCTGAATTTGTCATGATTGGTGAAATTTTATCTTTGTCACCTTTCATGTAATCAACTATTTTATTTGCTGGACCTCTTCTTGATGGGTAATCTCTTTCCCAGTGCTGTTCAGTTATATATTGCATAAATGTATTGAGACCTTCATCCATCCACGTCCATTGTCTTTCATCTGAGTTTATTATCATTGGAAACCAGTTATGTCCAACTTCATGGATAATTACGCCGATGTGACCGTATTTAGTTCTTTGTGAATAAGTACCATCATCTTCACACCTACCAAAATTGAAGCAAATCATTGGATATTCCATTCCCATACTGCCATCGATAGACCAAGCAACAGGATAAGGATAATCGACAGTGTAATGTGAATACCATTTAACTGTATGGGCTACAGCTTTAGTTGAATATTTTTTCCATAAGCAATCTCCTTCTTTGGTCCACATTGACATTGCCATCACTGTTCTCCCATCAGACATTGGAACACCCATTGCGTCCCAAATAAATCTACGGGATGTTGCAAAAGCGAAATCTCTTACGTTATCTGCCTTAAATTTCCATGTTTTTGTTCTGGTCTTCTTGTCTTGCATTCTTTCTTCAGCTTCATCATAAGTGGCAATTGTGACAGTTTGCTCATGAGATTTTTTGGCTTGCTTTAGTCTTTTCTTTTGATCTTTAGAGAGAACTTTGTCAGCATTTTGTAACTCTCCTGTTGCGGCAACCAAATGATCTTCTGGAACGGTAATCTCTACATTGTAATCTCCGAATATCAAAGCAAACTCTCCCCTACCTAAAAACTGTTTGTTTTGCCATCCATTTATGTCATCATATACGCACATTCTAGGAAAATACTGCGCAATGACATATACATTATTATCATCTTCAGCAAAGTGCTCATATCCGGATCTGCCACCAATTTCTCTTGTATTATTAATGTTATACCACCACTTGATGTTAAAAGTGAATGAACTTTTAGGTTTTAGTGTTGATGGCAGTTCTATACGCATCATTGTTTTGTTGACGGTATATTTTAATGCTTTTCCGTTTTGATCAGTTACTGATTCTAGATTAAAGCCACCTTCGAATGATGGAGTTAATCTGTTAAGTTGTCCAGAAGACATTCGATCGGAGAGCCCACTAGATCTAATATCGTATGAGTGAGAATCTTTAGCTCTAACATTTTGATCAAGTTGTAACCACATATATGTTAGGTCATTTGGTGATTCGTTATAGTAAGTTATTTTTTCCGAACCCATCAGTTTTTGATTTTCATCATCGATAGTAATTTTCATATCATAGTCTGCACGTTGTTGCCAATATTCATGGCCTGGTGCACCAGAAGCTGACCTGTAAGTATTTGGAGTTGGTAACTCATTATCGAGTTGTCTGAATTTGTTTTGATTGGTATTTTCTTGTGCAGCTAATCCAACAACACTAAGTGAAAGGAATATTATTAAAAGGCTTTTCATAAGTAGATTTTTTTATAGAGCTCGAATATATAAATTATTTAAATTATCTGTTCCAAGAAACGCATTTAAGGTTTAGTATATATTATAAATTTATTTAATGTGTTTTGGCTTTTGGCTGTATCAAATCCCATAGGTTTCCATAAAGATCTTTAAAGACTAAAACTCTTCCATAGGGTTCATTTGATAATTCCCTATGGATAGTAATCTGATTTTTATTAAAATTTAACAGATCTCTTTCAATGTCATCTGTGTATAAAAACAAAAACACCCTACCTCCTGTTTGATTCCCAACGAATTTAAGCTGTTCCGCATTCTTTGCCTTTGCTAATAATAGAGAAGTGGATGAACCTTGTGGTTTTACTCGAACCCATCTTTTATTTTTACTTAATTGAATGTCTTCAACTAATTCAAATCCTAGTTTCTTTGTGTAAAAATTAATCGCTTCATCATAGTCAATAACTAACAATGATACTTGAAATAAATCTTGCTTCATACAATATGTTCCACGTGGAACGTTACTTTCTACAATTTCGGTATAAAATAGATGCTAAATAAAAGAATTAAGCTTCTTATTGTTTTATTAACTATGTGAATGTATATCTAATAAAAGTGATTTAAAATCTTCAAATGAATTTTCTATAAGATATGCGTGTTTTTCCTTTTCCATGAAAGAAAGAAGTTTAGTGGGTATATTAATTTTATCCTCAAGTACGGGTTCTACTACTTCTTGAAATTTTGCAGGATGAGCCGTTTCAAGAAAAACGCAGTGACAGTCAGTCTTTTTTAAATACTCTTTGCTGGCTAAATATCCAATTGCGCCATGAGGGTCTGCAATATAATTGTAAAGATCTTTTAACTCTTTAAGACCACTCACCGTTTGATCGTCTGTATAAAAACTTCCTTTAATATCTTTTTTTAACATGTTCCACGTGGAACTATATAAACTTTGAATTCTTGAAAAATTACTTGGACTACCTACGTCCATTGCATTTGAGATTGTTGCCAGACTTGGTTTTGGCTGATAATTTCCAGTGGAAAGATATAATGGAACCGTATTATTCATATTGGTTGCTGCAAGAAACTTTGAGATAGGAAGCCCCATCTTCTTTGCAATGAGCCCTGCAGTTAAATTCCCAAAGTTTCCTGATGGAACAGAAAAAACAATGTCATCAAACTTATCTCTTAGTTGTTTATAGGCTTCGAAATAGTAAAAACTTTGTGGTATTAATCGAGCGATATTTATTGAGTTTGCAGAACTGAATGAGTAATTATCATTTAATTCATTGTCAAGAAATGCTTGTTTAACCAATCTTTGACAATCATCAAAAACTCCCTTAACCTCAACAGCTTTGATATTGCTTCCCCAAGTTGTCAATTGCTTTTCTTGTAAAGGACTTACTTTGCCGGAAGGGTAGAGGATGACAACATCAATACCTTCTGTATTATGAAAACCAGATGCAACAGCACCTCCCGTATCCCCGCTTGTAGCAACAAGTATCGTCGTTTTTGCGGTTTCTCCTCTCAGAAAATATGACATAAGTTCAGCCATAAATCTTGCACCAAAGTCCTTAAACGCCATTGTAGGACCATGAAACAACTCTAAAGTTGATAATTGATCGTTGAATGTGACGACAGGTGCAGGAAAATTTATTGCCCTTTTTATTATTTTTTCAAGCTCAGCTTGGGGTATTAAATTTCCAATTAACTTCTTAGCAACAGATTGGGAAAGTTCAGGAAAGGAATAGGACCACATGTCAAGAAGCTCTTCCTTCGAGAAGATTGGAATCTGCTGTGGCATGTATAAGCCTTTATCAATAGGAAACGCATTAATGACCGCTTCTTTAAGGGAAACAATATTGTCTGGATTATTTGTACTGTATAATTTCATATTATGAAGGTCTTGCGCCCTGAGTGTTTATATCAGAAATATATAAATCGCAATCTATTTTTTTTGAGTTATAAATGGAAGCCCATTTTTCATGTATGTTTTCTGCAATGATACTGTTTATACATAAGCAAAAAATTGAAGGACCAGCTCCAGAGATGCTGCAGCCGATTGCCCCAAGACTTAGCGCGCTTTCTTTAATTAACTGGAAATGTGGAATTAAATGCGCGCGTTGTGGCTCTATTATACAATCACTTAAACTCCTTGACATCATTTCTAAATCTGTTCTATAAAGCGAAGAAACAAAAGCAGCCAAGTTTCCGCTTTGCTTAATGTGCTGATCAAGTGATATTGTTGATTTAAGAATTTCTCTCGAATCTTTGGTTAATATTTTAATCTTCGGATGCACAATGACAGCCTTTAGCCCTGGAGGAACCGGTAATTTAACGTAATCTAAACTGTCGTTATCTCTAATTAATATAAAGCTGCCCAATAGGGAAGGAGCGACATTATCGGCATGGAAGGAACCGTCAGCAACCTGTTCCCCAATAGTTGCAAATTTTAATAATTCTTGTTTTGAATAAGGTCGACCTAAATATTCATTAACACCAAAAGCGCCTGCAACAGCACTAGAGGCACTGCTTCCAAGCCCCGTCCCAATGTCCATATGTTTGTATAGTTCCAATTGAATAGGTTCGTCTTGCAACCCAAGAGACTCCAATACTTTTTGTGCTGCGAGACCAGCTGTATTTTTATAAATGTCTTTAGATAACCCTTTATTCTTATAAATGGTCTTAATGACTAATCCTTTCTCAACTCCAGCTTTAATTTTGACTTCATCACCAATATCGTTAATTGGAAACCCAAGAATATCATATCCTACAGCTACATTAGCAACTGTCGCTGGTGCAAATACCCTTAATGGTTGTCTTTTTTTCATATATAATTGATAATCAGTTATTTATAATAGCTTACCTAAATTTATAATTTCAGATAATACACCAGCTGCTGTGACATCGGCGCCTGCTCCAGGTCCTCTGATAACAAGAGGCGTTTTATTATATCTTCTACTGGTAAATGATATCATATTATCGGATCCATTTAATCCATAAAAAGGAGAATCTTGTCCAACTGCCTTTAAAGCAATGGAGCCCACACCATTTTCAAGTGTTGCAATGATGCGGAGTTTCTTTTGTTCAAGATTACTTTCTTTATATAATTTTTTGAAATAGTGGTCTTCTTTTTCGAGCGCATCAAAGAATGCTTCAATACTTTCTGCGGCCATAATTTTATCAGAAACAATGGGTTTTATGTTTATATTGCTTTCTTCTAAATCATATCCAGCTTCACGCCCTAAAATAAGCAGCTTTCTCATAATATCCTTCCCAGAAAGATCATCTCTAGGGTCAGGTTCTGTTAGTCCTTGATCCTTAGCCAATTTTACCAAGGCACTGAAAGTAAGACTTGAATCATAATTATTAAAAATATACGAAAGCGAACCAGAAAGAACGGCCTCTATTTTCTCAATTTGATCACCACTGTTTAACAAATTATTCAATGTAGAAATAACAGGAAGTCCAGCACCAACATTCGTTTCGAATAAGAAATGTGTATTATGCTTTTGAGTGAGCCGCTTAATTTCTTTGTAATCGTTTAGACTAGAGGAAAGGGCGATTTTATTTGGGGTTGATATCGGAATACTGTTTTTAAGAATTTTAGAGTAATGGCCCGGAACAACATCACTTGCTGTATTATCGACAAAGATACTGTTAGCATAATTCAACGAAATCATTTCATTTATAAATTGATTTGGGTCAGCTTTAGTTTCTGACTTTGTCAGCAGATCTTGGAATTGTTTTGTTTCTATATTCTGGTCTGAAATTATCATTTTTTTTGAATTAGAAAGACCATTTATAACAATCTCTATACCGCATTCCTGTTTAATGTTTTCCTTATAAGATTCGATTTGTTTTAATAGTGTCTTGCCTATCAGACCTACACCAATAATAAACAAATGTATCGTCTTGTGTTGAGAAAGGAAAAAGGCATCATGAATAGAATTCAGTGCTTTTACCTCCAAACTTTTCTTAACTGCAAAAGTTATATTTAGCTCTGAAGATCCTTGTGCAATTGCCTCAATATTGATCCCGTTTTTACCTAGTGTGCTGAAAAGCTTTCCAGCAACACCAGGACTGTTTTTCATATTCTCACCTACGATTGCAAGAAGAGATAAGTTGTTTTCTAATCTAATGGGTTCTATTAATTGTCTTTTAATTTCATACTCAAATTCTTCCTCAATTAATTTCTGCGACTTATTTGCTTGATTGTCTTTAATAGCTAAAGAAATAGAATACTCGGAGCTGGCCTGAGTGATCATAATCACATTAACGTTTCCTAGCGCCAAACATTTAAACAAGCGATTAGCAATACCACTAACACCTTGTAACCCAGAGCCCTCAATCGTTACTATAGAGATATCACTTAATGAAGATAATCCAGAAATTATTTGATTTGACTTTGACCTTTTCGAATGTATTATTGTGCCGGTATCATTGGGTTTAAAGGTGTTTTTAATACGCGTGGGTATGCCTTTTTCTTTGACGGGCCTGATGGTAGGATAGTATAAAACCTTCGCCCCAAAGTGAGACATTTCCATCGCTTCAGAATAAGTTAACTCTTTGATAGTATACGCTTTAGATACCATTTTTGGATTAGACGTTAAAACACCAGAAACATCTGTCCAAATTTGTAGTTCTTTAGCATTAATAGCTGCAGCAAATATAGCTGCTGTGAAATCTGAACCACCCCTTCCAAGTGTTGTTGTTCTTCCTGTAGCGAGATCACTTCCTATGAAACCAGTTATTAAAGCAACACGTTTGTAAGATGTAAATTTGTCAATAATATTTTTATTTGTGACAGAAAAATTTACCCTAGCAGAGCCATGACTAGCATCAGTTTTAATATATTTCCTGGCGTCTATAAATTCTGATGAAAGACCTTTATCTTCGAAGTATTGACTTATTATAAATGCTGAATTTCTTTCTCCAAAACTTAAAATATAATCACGTGTTTTTTTAGAGGCTTCTTGTACTAAAGAAACACCAGACAAGATATTCTCTAGTGAGTTTATGTTTTCACAGATAGTCTTTTTTACAACGTTAAATCTATCTGGAGAAAGCAATTCTTCAGCAATCGACAAAGATCGATCTGATATTTCTTTTAATCCATTTAAATAGATGGGATTATTTGATTCTGCTTGATCTGAAGTTCGAATAAGCAAATCAGTTATTCCTCCAAAAGCCGAAACCACAACCAGTATACCTGGACTATCTTCACTTTTTTGTTGCACGATATCAAATACGCGTGCTATAGACTGAGCTGATGCCACAGAACTACCCCCAAACTTTAGTACGTTCATACAAGTTTTTAAGAAAATATTGCACAATTTGTGCCAAACATATTAATTCTTTTACTAATATGAAGCAGCGTTTTATCATTATGTAATGTTAAATTATTAATAAGTGAATAATACTATATGTAAGGTATTGTTCTCATGCCAATAAAACTTATCTTCGGGTATTGGCACATAGACAATAAAAATTAGAAAACCAATGAAAACTATTTTATCAACCTTTGCTGTTATTGTATTGACTTTCAGTTCCTTAATGAGCAATAAATCAACTTCTGTAACCTTAGTATGCCCATCTGATGTCTGGTTAAATTGTGGCGCTGAAATATGGGACCTTTCAATTTACGGTCAAGCAGTCTATTATAAAAATGGTTATCAATACGATGCAGGACCAGCACAAGTGGTATATGATGTGACAACTTGTGAGACAG
Organism: Saprospiraceae bacterium; assembly: GCA_013001975.1. Classification (GTDB taxonomy): domain Bacteria; phylum Bacteroidota; class Bacteroidia; order Chitinophagales; family Saprospiraceae; genus RFSX01. The sequence goes on from JABDKX010000007.1 coordinate 30,148, forward strand.
GTAAAATTTACAGAACATGGCAAATTGAGGACGAAAACTGGAATATCATTGAGTGTACACAAACCATTTCAATAGGAGGGGGATCGTTCAATTACCACAATATTTATTGGCCGAATAACGACTTACAGCTTTATGGGTGTGGTGTAAACACTCATCCTGACCACCTGCCGTATGGATACGGCAGACCAACATATGATTATGTAACATGCAGTATGGTGGGATCTTCTTATAAAGACCAAGTATTTAATTTTGGCCCCGACTGTAAGAAAATTCTTAGGACATGGACCGTTTTGGATTGGTGTAATTATAATACAGGAGGAAGTAACCCAGGCATTTGGAAATATATACAAACCATTAAAGTAAGTGGAACAAGTCAACCTAATTTAACTTGCGTAGATGAAGTATCGATAGTGGCAAATAATTGTCATGGAGCCTATGTAAGTATCCCAAAAGTGACAGTTGATGAAGATGGGTGTTACGGAGGATATTATATTACGAACGACTCTCCATATGCGGACAATAATGGCGATGACGCTTCAGGCGATTATCCAATTGGAACAACAACGGTAAACTTTAAGGTTGAATATTCATGTGGACAAGAAATGTATTGTAGTACAAAAGTTATTGTTGACGATAAGGGCCCAGTACCGTATTGTTTATCTACCTTATCGGTAGCCCTAATGCCTGTTGATACGGATTTAGACGGTGTTGTGGATGACGGCATGGTAGAGGTTTGGGCTAAAGACTTGGACTACGGAAGCTACCATCCATGTAATAATGGGCCATTGAAATTTTCTTTTTCTTCAAATGTTGACTCCACATTTCATGTGTTTACTTGTAAAGAAGCGGGATATAATGATATGCAACTTTGGGTAACAGATATTCACGGAAATCAAAGGTGGTGTGCTGTGACGTTAATCGTACAAAACAATGCCGCAAATATTCCTGATTGTGAGGAAGAATCTGGTGCAATGGCTGTTAGTGGAATCGTTACAAACCAAAATTCTGAGCCATTAGAAAATGTTTATATAAATTTAAAATCAAAAGGATATACAAAAACGACAACAACCATCGATACGGTTTTGGTGCCATTTGTGATTGATAGTTTTTATAACCAAGGGGGATTACTTATACATATTTATGACCATAGAGAATCATATATTTACAATGAACACTCCGAGTACGTAATAAAAGGACAACAATACAATATTATGACGGACGAAGCTGGGCGATTTGGAACTAATGAGCCAGAAGCTAACCGGATCTATAATATGACAGCATTTAAAATCGGAGACAATTCAAAAGTTGATCAGTCTGACCTTGACCTTTTATCTTCTTATTTAAAAGAAGAAGTCAACTTTGAAAATCCATATTCTTTCATTGCAGCAGATATAAATGAAGATGGTTATATTGACTTTGAGGACTACAATCTTCTAGAAGAGATTTTTAATGAAGAAGAAGACGAATGGCCAAATGAAAGACAGTGGGTCTTTTATAATAAAGCAGACTTTGAGACGGTCATTGGAAACCCACTTGGATTGGATTTAAAACAAAGAATAACAATTGATAGAAGTCGGTTTATCTCTGGCAACCTCGACTTTATAGGAATTTTAAAGGGAGATATTTCTAACTACGAAACGGGGGAAGCCATTAATAGTGAAGTCGTATCAAGGTCTATTACAGAATCAAGTGCAAAAGTTTATCCTAACCCGTTTTCAGATAATATCATTTTGGAAAACAATCAGGAAGAAGAGGTAACCATTACGATTTATTCTGTTGATGGAAAACAACTGTTTAAACAAACAACATCTGATAGACAAGTTCAAATTTCTTCTGAGGAATGGAATGTCGGACCTTATTTATATACAATAAAAACGGATGTTGACATAACGTCAGGAAAAATAATAAAGATATAGTTTAAAAATATAGTTACTTCCAAACCCAGGTGTCTAACATTATGTCTAAATCTTTTTTGAGAAAGGCAAAGACTGGCGCAATGGAATCCCGATTAACCACATCGTTAAAATAAAGGCTTCCTCGAACAAAGTGTTGGGTGCTATCTGTTAAAAAAAACTGAGTAGGCGAAGCAACGGGGCCATCTATTTGGAATAAAAAACCATATACATTATTCGCAGAATTTGAGATTTTAATTTCGTCACGATAACTGGCTTTAACATTGTGCCTGTCAACCATTTCAAAAGCATCTTCTGTTAAAACTTCTAGGTTTTTTGATGTGGTAATCGGAACATAACTAAAGTGAACATTTGTATTGAGTTCTTCACAAACCAAGTCAAACCAACAGCTGTATTGCGCTTCTCCTTTATTTTTTTTCTCATCTTTTATATACTTAAAATATGTTGGAACCGTCATTTCGAACGGGCACTGAGATTTAGAAAAGAGGAGCTCTTTACCAGAAGGGTAATTTACCTTAGGGTAAATTCTTGGCTTTGGTAATGGAACTCTAGTATCATTACAAGAAACTAATAATAAGATTAAAATATTTGATATTAGAATTTTCATAAAAGGGTAACATGAATTTTTTCTATCCGCCTTTTGGAAACAGAAACGATTTTAAATTTAAAAGGGTGAATGATCAGCGTTTTATCCTTTTTAGGAATGTATCCTAATTGATGAAGAATAAGCCCAGCTAAAGAGTCTGCGTCTCCCTTTATATTCTCGAAAGCGGTTTTGTCTGTTGATATAATCCTAGATACATCACTTAAAAAAGTCTTTCCGTCAAAAATAAAATTGAAATCATTTATCTTTATAAAATCAACTTCTTCGTCTTCGTCAAACTCATCTTTAATTTCACCGATCACTTCTTCCATGATGTCTTCAAGTGTAACAAGGCCAGCACTGCCACCAAACTCATCAACTATAATTGCAATGTGAAGGCGACGTTTTTGAAACTCCTTAAGTAAGTCATCAATTTTTTTTGATTCAGGTGCATAAAGAACATCTTCTCTAATCAGTTTTCTCCAATTGAAACCATCATCTTCTTTTGAATATCCCAACAGATCTTTAACGTATAGAATACCAATGACATTGTCGAAGTCTTCTTGGTAAACAGGAATTCTAGAAAAACCACTTTCTTTAATTATTGCCATCAACTCTGCAAAGCTTGCGCCTTCTTCAATGGCAACCACATCGACTCTAGACTTCATAATTTGTTTGGCGGAAACATTTCCAAACTTTATAATGCCCCTTAAAATATCTGCTTCATCTGCTGATTCATTTTCATTATCAACAGTCAACAAAATAGCTTTGTCTAACTCATCTTTACTTGTATTGGGTATTCCAGACTTTTTATAAATAAATCGAGACTCTAATTTTGAAGACCACCGAACAAGTAGCGCGCTAAATGGTCTAAAAAGACCAAACATTATTGTCATTGGTAAAGCCATTACTTTTGCGAACTTCATGTTGTTTAAGTTGGCGTAGATTTTTGGAGCAACCTCTCCAAAGAGAACCAAAAGAAAAGTAACACCAACTATCGTTATAAGAACACTAATTGTTTTTTCTAGAAACTCTGACGTTAAGGGGATGTGTTCACTCAGAGCAACACCCCAATCTATAAATGTTTGACTTCCAAAGACATTTCTAATCAAGTACTCTGAGAGAATGACTATAGCAATGTTTATAAAATTATTGCTTATTAATATGGTTGCTAACAAGCGACGTGGCTCAGCCCTCAACGTCAATATTTGATCAGAAACTTTCGACTCCTCTTTATTTAAGTCGTCTAAGTCGTGTGGGCTTAGTGAAAAAAAGGCAACCTCTGACCCTGATACCAATGCAGATGAAAACAATAGTAAAACCAAGAAAAATGAAATACCCAAGATCATTTCTACAGATAGCGAGCTTGCTAGTATGTAATGTAAATGAAGAAGGGGGGGCTCAGGATCCAAGATTAATAGTTTTGTTAATAAATAGACGCTTAGAATGGTAAATCATCATCTTCCTCAACTTTCGGTGTTTCCGATTTTGCAGGTGTAGATGGTGCGTCAAATTGTTTAGAAGTTGTAGGTCCTTCGTCTATTGCTGTTGGAAAACTTTTATATCCTTCACCAGAACTTTCGCGCTTATCTAGTGGCTTCAATAACTGTGCTACAACTTCAGTTGTATATCTGTTATTTCCTTCTTTGTCTTGCCACTTTCTAGTAGTCAACTTACCTTCAACAAAAGCCAAGGAGCCTTTTTTAAGATCTCTTTCTGCTCTTTCGGCAAGACCTCTCCATAACACGATATCATGCCACTCGGTTAACGTTTGCCATTCGCCTGCTTTATCACGATAACTTTCACTGGTAGCTAATGAAAATTTAGCAACGACAGCACCACTTTCTAAACGTCTGACTTCTGGGTCTTTGCCCAAATGACCTATTAAACTTACTTTATTATACATCTAAAGAATTTGTTGAGAAATATTAAAACTAAAATAAAGGTATAGATAAATCATTTAAATACAAATCTATTGTTCTTGGCCAGGCGTAATTAACTACATTTTCGATGTTTATTTTGAGATACCCGTCCAAATCATTACGGACCTTTAAGTCTTCATAGGTCTTTGCAGAAATATAATAGGTGTGGAATACACTATAAATTGTCTGATGTGTCAGAAGTTGCTTGAAAACCTTAGAGGTGTTTTTTGATTGAACGACAACGCCGTTAAAAGGACTTTGAATAGAATTAATTTTTTCTAAATTATCAACTTCTACCAGAGGAAACTGATACAGACCTTGCCAAATATCCTTCGCCATTCTTTTTTGAATAAGGGTACTTTCGTTTTCAATTATAAAGAACGAGAAATTGAAAAACCGAGGCCTTCTTTTTATCTTCTTTGACTTAAAAGGAATTTTAGGGATGAGGTTGCTTTTCTTAGCAAGACACTTTTTAGAAAAAGGACATGATGAACAAAGTGGTTTATGTGTTTTACAAACCATTGCGCCCACCTCCATAATCGCTTGATTAAAAACATCTGGGCTTTGTGTGTCACATAAGTTTTGGGCAAACGCTTTGATCTTTTTTTTAGTCTCTAAATTTAAAACGTCTTCTTCAATTCCAAATAAACGAGAGATTACTCGGGTGACATTACCATCAACGACAACATGGTTTTCATTAAAACAAAAGCTTGAAATTGCTGCAGCAGTATAAGGGCCCACACCCTTCAGTTTTAGTAAGTCGTCATATGTGTTTGGAAATTTTCCCCCGAATTCTTTTTGAATGTATTGGGCCGTGAAATGCAAGTTCCTTGCCCTTGAATAATACCCAAGGCCTTCCCACATTTTAAGCACCGCATCTATGTTGGCTTTTGCGAGGGATTTTAAAGTTTTGAACTTCCTGAGAAACCTGAGGTAATACCCAAGGCCCTGTGCGACAGTTGTTTGCTGAAGCATTATTTCTGAGAGCCAAACTTTGTAAGGATCTTTAGTTTTTCGCCAAGGCAAATCTCTCTTATTAAGGAGATACCACTTAATGAGATTTGTAGAAAGTCTTTTGAAATTTGTTGCCATTAGAAATGTTGGATTGTAAAAAAACAAACATTTCTATTCAGAGACTAATTTATGCCGTTAGTTTTTTACGAATTGTATGATAGTCCCCATAATGACCTTTTATGGCAGCCTTTAATTCTTTTCTTGCAAAAAAGATTCTACTTTTTACCGTACCTAGAGGAAGAGATAATTGTTCTGCTATTTCTTGATATTTAAATCCTTCGTAATGCAGCATAAAGGGAACCTTAATAGAATCATCTAAGTCCTTGATCATTTTTTGCAATTCTTGCATAACTATGTTTCCATCAACAGCATTGTCTACGGCATTTTTACCTGAATTGAGATAAAACATATTATCTGTTCGGTCAATAATAGTATTGGCTTTTACCTTTTTCCTATAGTTATTTATAAATATGTTTTTCATTATAGTAAAGACCCAAGCCTTAAAGTTGGTGTCGGGTCTGAATTTGTCCTTATTTGAAATCGCTCGAAAGGCAGTTTCTTGAAATAAATCTTCAGCGTCAGATTTGTCTTTCGTTAAGTTGTAAGCAAAAGCATCTAATGCAGCTTTTATAAAATCTATTTTGTTATAAAACTCAATTGTTGACATGTTTGATTGTTTTGTTTAACAAATCTAAACAAAAGTTAAACAAAATACAAGCAAAGATTATACAAAGTGATAATTAATATACAAATATTTTTTGTATTATTAGTTAATTTATTGATTAACAACGTTTTATAAAAATATAATTATTTTTAAACTTTCAGAATAAATTGAAAGTTGTTTTATTTTTGAGAAAGTTTTGCTAATAAAAGGGCGATAATAGTGAAAACGAAATTTGGCATCCACGCACCAAGGCCAGGAGATAAAGATAAATTATTGGAAAAAGTAGCGGCAAATTTCGAAATAATAACGAAAGCGGCACCTAAAATGACTCCAATAGCAAGGTGAAGGCCCATTCCGCCACGAACTTTTCTCGAAGCAACAGCTAATCCAATAATAGTTAGAATGATAATTGTAAATGGTTGGGAGTTTCGCAAGTGTTTTTCAATTAGAAAGCCTTTTGCCTCTCCCAGACCGCGTTCTCTTTCACGATTAATAAAATCTTCCAGATCGGCAGTTGTCATATTTTCCATTTGCTTTGTATTTCTCACAAAGTCCTCCGGCGTCAAATCCAAGATGGTATCTATAGATTCTCCGGGATGCTTCTCGAGAGTTTCATTTAAACCATTAAACTTTCGAATCGTATAGTTTTTTATCGTCCATTCTTTTGGCTCACTTTTGAAAACAAGCTTTTCAGCATTTAAAACCTCAACCAAGCGGTTGTCATTAAATTTTTCTAGCCTGAAAGACTGAGCGGTAGAGTCCGATCTTCTATAGTATCGGATGTAAACTTTTTCATTAGGATTTAAAAAAAAGTGCACATCACTGTTCAGCGTTTTTTCATGCTTCTTAGAAAGGTATTCGCTTTCAAATTGGTTTTTGATTTTACAGCTATGTGGAATAATATGATTTTTGCCAATCCAAAGTAGACCCGCAATAATAGAGGCAGAAACTAAATAGGGCCACATCAATCTATTAAAACTTACACCGCTACTCAGCAAAGCAACGATTTCAGAATTTTTTGCCAAACGAGAAGTAAAGAAAATAACGGCGATCAAAGAAAATAATGGCCACATCATCCCATTGATCCAAGGAATAAAATTTAGATAATATTCTCCTAAAATTTGACCCAAAGAAAGTTCTGCATCGATAAAGCGATTAATTTTTTCACTGAAGTCAATGACAATTGCCATTAGGGTAATCAGCAACATCGTAAAGAAGAAGCTCGATAGATATTTTTTGATTATATAAACATCAATCTTTTTGAACACTACAGTCTTGTCATTAATTTAGGAAGTAAACTCTTTTTCCATGCATAAAATTCTCCTGAGATAATTTTATTACGTGCTATTTGGGTTAAATTAACAAAAAAGCTTAGGTTATGCACACTTGCAATTTGCATCGCTAAAAATTCTTTTACTTGGAACAGGTGTCTTAAATATGCTTTGCTATATTTTCTCGAGAGGCTAGATGTACTGTTTGAATCAATTGGGGAAAAGTCATTAATCCACTTAGCGTTTTTCATATTTAAAACGCCTTCGGAAGTATAAAGAAGACCGTGACGTGCGTTTCTTGTTGGTAGAACACAATCAAACATATCAATGCCCAATCCAATACATTCTAAAATATTTTCCGGCAATCCAACACCCATTAAATATCGTGGCTTGTCTTCAGGAAGTACGCCGGTACAGATTTCGGTCATTTCGTAAAGAATATCATGTGGCTCTCCAACCGACAATCCTCCTATAGCGTTTATGTCACGGTTTGTTTCTCCAATATATTCACAAGACTGTATTCTTAGATCTTTATAAGTGGACCCTTGAGCGATTGGCGCAAGACATTGTTCATAACCATATGGATCTTCAGTCGAGTCAAAACGAGCGATACATCTGTCTAGCCAACGGTGTGTTAACCCAAGGGACTTCTTCGCATATTTATAATCACATGGAAAAGGTGTGCATTCATCAAAAGCCATTATAATATCTGCGCCGATTGAACGCTGAATATCCATGACATTTTCTGGTGTGAAAAGGTGTTTGCTGCCATCAATATGTGAAGAAAATTTAGCACCCTCTTCTGAAATTTTTCTTCTATCGCTAAGTGAATACACTTGATACCCTCCTGAGTCCGTTAACACTGGCTTGTCCCAGGACATAAATTTATGTATACCCCCAGCGCCTTCAATTACACTTATTTTTGGTCGAAGATATAAGTGATAGGTATTAGCAAGAATAATTTGAGCTTCTATTTCTTTAACCAACAAATCCTGATCGACCGTTTTAACGGTTGCTTGTGTTCCAACAGGCATAAAGATAGGCGTTTCAATTACGCCATGGTCAGTGTGCAGTAATCCGGCTCTTGCTCTTGAATCTTTATCACTTTTTATTAATTCAAATTTCATTAAGTTTTAGCTTATTTACTAGGCGTTAAAGATATGATAATCTTTGTTGAATCCGTTTGTATCTTTGATTTCTACAATTTTAATACTAACAGATCGAATAGAATGAAGATTTATAAATTTTCTAGAGTCCTGTCAGCGCCTTTTGCGTTGATCTTTATATGGTTTATGTATAAAATATTTTCTGACTATAATTTTCCATATATAGCTTGGGCGATTATTCCCGGAGCTATTTTAATCTTGCTTTATCTATTCCAGCCACAAATAGATTATTGGTGGCTCAGTAAAAATCCAATTGAAATTGACAAGCCCATTCTTGATCTTTTGAGTAAAACAAATCCTCGATACAGCTCGCTCTCAAGTATCAGAAAAGAAGAGTTTAATCGAAGGTTGTTATTGTATACTGAAGGAAGGTCTTTTATTTCAAAAGGATCAGAAAGAGACTATGAGGTTCCATATGATATAAAAAATATGATTGCTCAAGTTCCTGTGACCATGACGTTAAATGAAAAGGACTTTTTATTGAAAGCATTTGACCATATCGTATTGTATAAGCACGCATTTCCATCACCCACATTTCAATTTTTGCATACAGCAGAAACCCAACTAGAAGATGGTGTTATTATTATGTCACTTGAACATATTGAGTTAGGAATGTTACAGCCTGACCTTTATTACAATATTGCTTATCACGCCTATGCTGAAGCATTTGTTAAAAATTTTCCAAGAAAAAACTACCCACTAGCCGAAGATGAACTTTGGCCAAAAATTGAAGCAACAACAGGCTTTACAAAAGAAAAAATATTATCTATACTAGGTTTCGAGTCAATCGACCTTTTGCACGTTTTGATAACCTTATATTTTACACACCGAAATGGAATGAAAAGAACGATGCCTGAAAAACATATGCGATTAGAACAGATATTTAGCTGAATTAGACATTCAATAAAACGAAAAAAAAGATGTTATTTCCACTTAATATTACAACCTGCGCTGGGTATTTGTGGTGAAATGTCATTAATACCTAAAGCTATAGCATCTAGAGCAAAGCGAATGTCTGCACCAGTCACGGGCAAACTGTTACCCGGCCTGCTTGCGTCCAAACGACCCCTATAAACCAATTTGTCTTCTTTATTAAATATGTAAAAGTCAGGTGTACAAGCGGCGTCATAGGCTTTGGCAATATCTTGAGTTTCATCGTATAAATACGGAAACGGATATTTTAAAACTTTGGCAACTAAGCTCATTTTTTCAGGACTGTCATCAGGGTAGTTTGCGACATCATTTGACGATATGGCAACAAATCCAAATCCTTGAGGAATATATTGGTTTGCCAGATTAACCAATTCTTGATTTATGTGAACGACAAAGGGACAGTGGTTACAAGAAAAAACAACGACCGTTCCTTTTGTCCCCTTAATATCAATAAACGAAAGCGATCTTTTGCTAACGGTATCATGAAGTGTGAATGACGGAGCGGTTGTTCCTAATGGAAGCATGTTAGATTCAGTAAGTGCCATATCTAGTGATTACAATTTTGATTAATTCCAAGAACATATTTTGAAACGACATCTATTTTGCTGGCAACAGCGCTTCCAGCAAACCCGTGAATATCCTTGTTTTTTAAATATTTAGAAGCATAACTCGTATAAACATCAGACAGTGGTGTATAACTCCAGTGCCACTTTTCTTCATTATACCCAAAAGGCCTGCTTTTGTCTAAAGTTGTATAAGGTCGACAAAAACCAAACTTTTCTGCATTGTTTTCCAGCCATGTAAAAAGAGCTAATCCCTCACCAGATTCAAACCATTCGTTGTTAAAATTATTTAAATCTATATCTGTCCCCCAATGGTGCCTTGAAGTGCCTGGCATTGAACTGTATTCAAGTATTTTTAAGGCACGTGCATTTTCATCTTCGTATGCAGTCATTGCATTTTCTCCATTACTTAATTTTGCCTCCCCCTTCCACTTTCTTTCCCAAATCCCCTTCTGATAATCGAAGTTTCTCGTTGCAGAACGGACAACTAAGTTTATATTATCTTCTTTTGCGGCATCATACATTTTTTTAAATGCATTAAAGGCCTCTTTCTTCATATACATCCCGTGTCGATCAGAATACTTGTCAGGTATAAGAACAAAGCTTGAATCTTTCGAAGGATCGAAGTGCCCAGTAATAAAATCTACACTTATATTTTGATTAGTATCAAGCTTCTCAACTTGAGACCGAATTCTTTCTTTGGCTGCTACATCTAATACTTCGGAATCAGCGTTTGTTTTAGAGTCCTTTTGGCTACAAAACAAAAGAATAAAAGACATCAAAAACAAAAGAATAATTTTATGCAAGATCTAAACTTTTTTGTGCGTAATTAAATAACCCTTTTTTTATGATAAGGTTCTTTATTTTTTCAGGGACAGCATCTTCCCAAGCTTTATCTCCTTTTTCAATTGACTCTAAAACTTCCCAAGGCATAATATCTAATTGGCTTTTATCATAACCTTCAATTTCGACAACCTGCTTTGCATCGATTAGATGTTTGTACAGGAAATGAATGCCATCGGGCACCATTAATGTTTTTGCATTTATTAAAGGACCCCCTTTTTCGAAATAAGCAGGGTAGACATAAACTTTAATGTTTCTATTAAAAAGTTCGCCAAACGCAACTAAAAGTCTGCCGTCTTGATTATTGAAAAACTTTTCCTCAATAATGGAAGAAAGTTCTCTCACACCAATAACCAATCCTAACTGACCAATATTGTAATCAGACAAATAATTTATAAGCGTTTGATGGTTTTGACAATCAGAAACGATGACATCAAAACCCAATTCACACAGACAATCTGCTCTTTCTAAAAAGTCATCAAAATTTAAGACCCCATCAACAATCAGATTTTCCATTGTTATTTCAGCAACCAAATAAGCCCTCTCTTCATCAACATCTTTTTCACGCTTAAATTGCTTTAAGCTTGATGAGAATGCATCCATTGTTACCTTGGTTGGTGGGTGGTAATGTCCACGAACAACCATAAGGTCTTTTTTCCATAAAAACTCAGATGCGTGTATACTTCTTTTATTGGAATTAAAAATGGCCACATCGGTTAGTCCATATTTTACTATGTATAATGACAATAAGCGATTATCCACATCATTAAAGTCGGGCCCCTCCAACCGAATCATATCAATCGAAACACGACCATGTATTCCGTCGACCAAGGATTGTATAAATTCGTGCATGTCATCGTTAAGCTTAAAGCACGCATAAACCATGTTAACACCTAACACACCAATAGCTTCTTGTTGTAAATGACTGTTTCCATCATTCATTTTAACATGAATTATTAAATCGTTGGTAGGACCATCGGGTTTAAGTTGAAATCGGATGCCCATCCACCCACTGCCCTTAATCGTTCTTTTATAATTGATGGCGGCAACCGTATCAGCAAATGCAAAAAACAAAGATTCTGGTCTTTTAGATGTTAAGCGTTCATCCATTAGCCCATATTCATGATCAAGCATTTTGTAAAGGCGAGACTCACATACATAACGACCGCTATCTTCAACGCCATAAATAGCGTCGGAGTACGTTTTATCATAAGCTGACATTGTTTTAGCAATTGTTCCTGCTGCTGCTCCAGCTTGAAAAAAGTTTCTTGCAACCTCTTGTCCTGCCCCAATTTCTGCAAAGGAGCCGTATATTTTTTTATTCAGATTAATATCAAGCGCTTTTTGCGCTGCTTTAAGAAAGTGTCTTTTCTGTTTTTTCAATGATTATGACTTTTGGACAAAGATATAATTTTCTCGCGGTCAATAAATTTGTTGAATTCCAATAATCAAACCAGTTTCGACAAATTAATAAAATGTTAATTGGAATATTTGAATTAGTTTAAGCGTTATATTGTACAAGATTTAAACGGAAAACAATCTAAATGAAAAGCAATCGACTTCTTTGGTTAGCAGCCACTATTATTATCATAATCGCACTTTATTTCTTTTTTAGGTCAGACAAAGCGCAAGATCTGACATCTATCACGACCTTAGTAGAAAAGGGCCCTTTTCAAATTTCAGTTGTCGCAACCGGAGAGCTGGAGGCAAAACGATCCAAAAAAATACTCGGTCCAAGCACAATGCAATCTGCTCAAATTTATGAAACAACAATCCAAAGAATGATCCCTGAAGGATCCTCTGTTTCAGAAGGAGACTTTGTCGCACAATTGGATAAAACAGAAATCGCAAATAGAATGTCTGACATACAAGTTGAAGTTGATAAAATAAATACTCAGTTAGATCAAGCCAAAATCGACACCACAATTGAGATGAGAAGCTTGAGGGACCAAATGAACAATATCAAATTCTCATTAGAAGAAACCAAGCTTCAAGTTGAATTAAACAGATATGAGCCACAAGCAGTGATAAGGCAGAAAAACATTGAGTACGAAAAAACACAAAGAGAGTTTGAGCAAATAAGAGTTAAGCTAGGCTTAACAGAGGAAAAGAATTATGCTAAAATTCAAGAGATAAAGGCGACCTTAAAACAACAGCAGAAAAAAATGAAAAGGCTACAAGACCTTTCAAAAGAATTTACCATAAAGGCGCCCGCAGATGGCATGTTAATTTATTCAAGAACATGGAATGGCAAGGTGACAACTGGCTCGAGAGTTCGAGCATGGAATCCAGTGGTCGCAGAGCTTCCAGATCTGTCGGAAATGATTTCTAAAACCTATGTAAACGAAGTAGATATAAGTAAGATTAGTGTAGGTCAAGATGCTATTATAAATGTAGATGCTTTTCCAGATAAATCATATACAGGAACAATTACACAGGTAGCCAATATTGGAGAACAACTGCGAGACTATGATACAAAAGTTTTTGAAGTACTCATTTCTGTAAATGAGCACGACTCAATTTTAAGACCAGCCATGACAACAGGGATAGAAGTATTGGTTAATAACTTTGACTCCATTTGCTATATACCTATTGAAGCGATTTTTGTAGATTCTGTAGAATATGTCTATAAGAAGCAAAAGAAAAACATTGTAAAACAAGAGGTTGTCAAAGGGTTAAGCAACGAAACAGACATACTCATATTAAGTGGACTAGTAGAAGGAGAAAAAATACTATTAAACAAACCGGAAAATGAGGAATCATTAAGGTTTGAATATGTTCCTAAAGAAAAAGCGGATCTTGCAATAAAAGCATTTCAAAGAGAAAAAGACAAACTTCAAGCAGAATTGTTAGAAAAGAAAAGGAAAGTCAAAGATGACATAGAAAGGCCAAAAGAAGGCTCAAGCTCATTTTTTACAATTAGGTTTTAATGGAAAGGCTAATATTTAATTTTCGATTAGCTATAGAAGGCATTGCTGCTAATAGGTTAAGGGCTTTTTTGACTGCTCTTGGAATAATTTTTGGTGTCGCCGCTGTCGTTGCCATGCTAGGAATTGGATCCGGTGCTCAAAAGGCCATCATGGAGCAAATGAAACTCATTGGCGCCAACAGCATAATTATTGAAAGCACAATTGATATTGGCGATGATGTAGAAGAGAGCGAAGAAAGTGAAAGCAGCACACCTGGAAATGGAAAACGTAAATGGTCTCCAGGACTGTCTAACCAAGATTTAGTTAATATAAAAGAGATTCTTCCTAGCTTAGACCTAACAGGAGGCGAAATAAACCTTAGATACCCAGCAATAGCAAACGGCATTCAAAGCAAAACAAATTGCATTGGAATAGAACCTTCTTTTTTCGAATTGAACAATTTAGTTATTGGTGAGGGCAAGAACTTTACAGAAACAAATGTCATTAACGGCCACGCAGTATGCGTTATAGGAAAAAATATAGAATCAAAATTTTTTAAAGGCCAAAGTGCTATTGGAGAGAGAATAAAAGTAGGTAAAAACTGGCTTACAATTATTGGTGTAATCAAGCGAAGGTTGGCTACGAAAGAAAATTTAGAAAAGCTTGGTCTTCAAGACTATAATCAAAACATTTACATACCAATACAAACCGCATTAATAAGATTTAAAAATAGAAGCAAGGTTGGGAAAGACGACATTTCAAACCGTAATGACTTTGACCCCAATCACAACTATAACCAATTAGATCGTGTAGTTTTAAGGGTTGAAAACGCAAAAGAGCTTCAGGCTAGTGCAGATTTGGTTGGAAGATACTTAGAAAGAAAGCACAATGGGGTTAAAGATTATGAAATAAAAATTCCAGAACTTCTAATACAACAGCAACAAAAAACTCAGGAAACATTTAATATTGTACTAGCGGTTATTGCTGGGATCTCTTTACTCGTAGGTGGAATAGGCATAATGAATATTATGTTGGCGTCTGTTCTTGAAAGAATTAAAGAAATTGGAATACGAAGATCAATTGGTGCACACAAAAGAGACATCATACTACAGTTTTTATTCGAAGCTGTTTTCATTTGTTTTATTGGAGGACTTATAGGAATTATTTTGGGTGTCGTTACTGCAAAAGTAATTGCTCAATCTGCAGACATCCCAACTGTTATTAGTTGGTGGTCAATTGTTTTATCCTTTGGAGTGGCGTTTGTTGTTGGTTTGGTATTTGGATTGTTTCCTGCTAAAAGAGCGTCAGAATATGATCCAATAATGGCATTAAGATCTAATTAAAATAGAAGATGAAGATAATACTAAAAATATTTTTCTTTTTGGGAATTGTTAGCAACACGTTAGCACAAGACACCTACGAATTTGATTTAAATGAAATCATTGAAATAGCACAAGCAGAGTCACCAGAAATTAAATTAGCTGAAATTCGAAAGAGCAATGCATATTGGACCTATCAGTCGTTCCTAGGTAATTATAAACCACAAATAGATCTTGGAGTTACTTTTCCACAATTGACAAGAGCGGTAGCACCGGTTACGCAACCAGATGGAACAGATATCTTTATTGCAAGATCTCAAATGTCAACTAATGTTGATGTTGCTTTGACACAGAATGTAACAGCAACAGGAGCAACCGTGTTTGCTTCAACCGGTCTTCAACGGTTGGATATTTTTAAAACAGACGTAAATGCAGGGAATAAAAGTTATTTAAGTAATCCAATAACACTTGGCTTTTCTCAACCTCTTTTTGGTTTCAATGCACTGCAATGGGATAGAAGAATTGCACCCCTTTCGTACGAAGAGTCCAAATATAAATATTCAGAGGATATAGAAGCCGTTGCGAACCAAGCCGTAGCAATTTATTTTGACTTGATGGTTGCGCAACTAAACCTAAAATCTTCTTTAGACAGGAAAGAAGTAGCAGACACATTATATCAACTAGGTAAAAACAGATTTGATGTTGGCAAAATTGCAGAAACAGAATTGTTGCAATTAGAGATGGACCAAATGAGAGCAAACTCCGACATTTCAAGAAACAAACTTAATGTTCAAACGACGAATGAAAGACTTAGGGACTTTTTAGGGATTGAAGAGCAAACGAATTTCACTTTAAAGTTGCCAGATGGTGTACCCGATGTTTACATTGACCAAGATATTGCTTTAGCATATTCAAGGCAAAATAGAAGCAGAATAAAACAACTTCAAAGGACATTATTAGAAGCTGAACGAAACAGAGAGCAATCAAAAGCTGAGGCAGGTATTTCTGGACAACTAACGGGAAGCGTAGGTTTCACAGCCTTTGGAAATAATTTAAAAGATGCATATTCGGAGCTTCTGGATCAACAACAAGTAAGACTTGGTTTAAACATTCCAATTGCAGACTGGGGCAAAAGTAAAGCCAACTATGAAATAGCAAAATCTAATTATGAACTCATTGAGTTAAATACAAGGTTAGAAAAAGTAAACTTTGAAAGGGAAGTTATAATCAGTGTACAACAATTTACTTTGGTTCAGGAGAATGTCGCCTTAGCAAAACTGTCTTATGAAACAGCACAAAAAAGATACGACTTAACGCGAAAACGATATTTAATAGGAAAGGCAGAAATAACAGATTTGACTTTAGCGGAAAATGAACAAGAAAATCAGAGGAAACAATATATTCAAGCAATCAGTGACTTTTGGAAAGCATATTATAATATTAGATCATTAACACTTTATGATTTTATTGGTCAAACTTCTTTAGTAAGGGACTAAAATATCAAGTCAATTAAACCCTCTTTCATAAAGTATGGAAATGCTATACCTTTGCACCCATGTTTCAAGAATACGATGTAATAGTTGTTGGTGCGGGCCACGCAGGAAGTGAAGCCGCTGTTGCTGCTGCTAATATGGGCTCAAAAGTTTTATTGGCCACAATGAATATGCAAACCATTGCCCAAATGAGTTGCAATCCAGCTATGGGTGGTGTCGCAAAAGGACAAATTGTAAGGGAAATAGATGCACTAGGTGGATATAGCGGTATTGTAACAGATCATACCATGGTTCAGTTCAGAATGTTGAACAAATCTAAAGGACCTGCGATGTGGAGCCCAAGGGCACAAAGCGATAGGCACAAGTTTGCACGAAAGTGGAGAAACTTGCTAGAAGCACACCCGAATATTGATTTCTGGCAAGAAATGGTAAGAGGCCTAATTGTTGAAGAAGGCAGATGCGTAGGTGTTGTTACTGGGATCGGTTTAGAAATTCGTTCAAAAGCAGTCGTATTAACCAACGGCACTTTTTTAAATGGACTAATTCACATTGGAGAGAAACAATTTGGGGGAGGAAGAGCGGGAGAGAGAGCTGCTACAGGAATTACCGAACAACTTGTAGAATTAGGCTTTGAATCAGGGAGGATGAAAACAGGAACGCCACCCCGAGTTGATGGCAGAAGTTTGGATTGGTCAAAAATGGAAATGCAGCCAGGAGACGAAAACCCAGAAAAATTTTCATTTACAAATACACCAAACTTAGACGACCAAGTTCCTTGTCATATAACTTTTACCAACAAAGAAGTCCACGAAACCTTGAAAACGGGTTTTGACAAGTCTCCAATGTTTAACGGGAGGATCAGAGGGCTGGGTCCAAGGTATTGTCCAAGCATTGAAGACAAGATTAATCGCTTTGCAGATAGAGACAGACACCAGCTTTTTGTTGAGCCAGAAGGAAGAGATACATGTGAGATTTATGTAAATGGTTTTTCTTCTTCATTACCAGAAGATGTTCAATATAAAGCGATGATTAAAATTCCTGGTTTTGAAAATGCAAAAATGTTTCGCCCAGGATATGCTATCGAATATGATTTCTTTCCTCCAACGCAACTGAATATTAGCCTTGAAACCAAATTAATCAGCAATCTGTTTTTTGCAGGTCAGATTAATGGAACAACTGGTTATGAAGAAGCGGCCTCTCAAGGATATATGGCAGGACTGAATGCGCATTTAAAAATCAACGAAAGAGAACCGTTGGTATTAAAACGATCAGAAGCTTACATTGGTGTACTGATCGATGACTTAGTAAACAAAGGGACAAAAGAGCCCTATAGGATGTTTACTTCAAGAGCAGAGTACAGAATTTTGCTTAGACAAGATAACGCCGATATTCGGCTAACGCCTATAGCTGAAGCGTTAGGGGTACAAAACATGACAGAGAGAATGTCTAGAGTTGAAGAAAAGACTTCTGCGATAAAAGAGATAAGAAAGTTTTATGAAGAAACAAGCATCGCACCTGAAAATGTAAACGGATACTTAGAATCGATCGGTAGTTCACGCCTAAAACAGAAAGTTAAATTACTATCTATTTTGTCAAGACCAAAAGTATCAAATACGGAATTAGAAAAAGTCTTTCCACCGTTATCAAACTTTATGTCAAAATTTGATCGAGAAATAAAGGTAATGGCAGAAACCAATATTAAGTATGAAGGCTATATTCAGAAAGAAAAAGAAATGGCCGAAAAAATGAACAGACTGGAAAAAGTAAAAATTAAAGATGTTGTTTATGAGGAAATAACAGCTTTGTCTGCAGAGGCGAGAGAGAAATTAAAGACAATTATGCCACGTACTATTGGTCAAGCTTCAAGAATTAGTGGGGTGTCGCCGTCAGATATCTCAATATTATTGGTCCACTTGGGCAGATAAATCGAATGTTCTAAATAAAAGTGTGCGATATTTTTATTGATTATCAGATAGTTACAAATATTAAACACATTTTTTTTCTTCAGATTCCTTGATTTCCAAATAAAAGAAATATACATTTGCAGCCGCTTTGTAAAGAGCGCTTTTAATTGATAAAAAAATAGTATTGTGAATACATTAAGCTATAAAACTAAATCAGCGAAAAAAGAAGACGTACAACGTAACTGGTATGTCGTTGATGCACAATCTGAAGTTGTTGGACGATTGGGTACTAAAATCGCTACCGTATTAAGAGGCAAGCACAAGCCTAACTTTACACCTCATGTAGATACAGGAGATTTTGTGATTGTTATTAATGCTGAGAAAGCAAGATTTTCTGGAGCTAAAATGGATCAAAAAGAGTATCAAAGATATTCTGGATATCCTGGAGGCCAGAAAAGCAGAACTGCAAGAGAAATGATTGAGAAAAAACCTTTGGAGATCATCGAACATGCAGTTAAAGGAATGCTTCCTAAAAACAGACTAGGAAGACAGATGTTTAAAAAATTATTCGTGTATGCAGGACCAGATCATCCACATGCAGCACAAAAACCAGAAACATTTAATTTTTAATAAATGGAGGTAATTAATACAATAGGAAGAAGAAAAGCTTCAGTTGCTAGAATTTATATGAAGGCAGGAAGCGGGAAAATAACTGTTAATGGCAAAGACTATAAAGATTATTTTCCACAAGCAAACATCCAGTTTAACCTTGAAGATCCACTTAATACTGTGGATGCTGCTAAATCTTATGACATTCAAGTAAATGTTAAAGGAGGCGGATTTAAAGGTCAAGCAGAGGCTGTGAGATTAGCAGTGTCCAAAGCATTGGTTATTGTTAATGAAGACAATAAAAAACCATTAAAAGAGAAAAAATATCTTACAAGAGATTCTCGTGTTGTTGAACGTAAAAAATACGGAAAACCAAAGGCGAGAAAAAGCTTCCAGTTCTCTAAAAGATAATTTGTTCAATATAATAGAAAAAATAAAATGGCATTACCTACATATAAAGAGCTATTAGAATCAGGAGCACATTTAGGACACATGAAAAGAAAGTGGAATCCTAAAATGTTGCCTTATATATTCATGGAAAGAAAAGGTATTCATATCATAGACCTAAATAGGACTATGGAATTTATGGATAAAGCTGCTTCAGCTATCAAGCAGGTTGCAAAATCTGGCCGTAAGGTTATGTTTGTTGCAACAAAAAAGCAAGCTAAAGAAAGTGTTGCAAAATTAGCTAGAGAAGCCAATATGCCTTACGTCACTGAAAGGTGGTTAGGAGGTATGATGACTAACTTCTCAACTATTAAGAGATCTGTTAAGAAGATGAACAGCATCGACAAACTTTTAGCTGATGAAAATGTAACCAGCATTACCAAGAAGGAGAGACTAACACTTACTAGAGAAAGAAACAAACTAGAAAAAGTGTTGGGCGGAATCGCTAATATGAACAGATTACCTGCAGCAATTTTTGTTGTAGATATTCACCATGAACATATTGCTATCGCTGAAGCTAAAAAATTAGGCATTAAGATCTTCGGTATCGTTGATACGAATTCTGACCCAACGTCTATTGACTTTCCAATTCCTGCTAATGACGATGCTTCTAAATCAATTAAGTTGATTACATCTTATATAGCAGAAGTTGTAAAAGAAGGAACAGCTGATAGAAAGAAAGCTAAAGAAGAGAAAAAAGAATCAGTAGCAAGTTAAAAGCACAAAATAATTTATTAAAGTTTAAAAGAATATAAAATGAGTATCTCAGCAGCAGAAGTAAAAAAACTAAGAGATCAGACGGGTGCTGGTATGATGGATTGTAAAAAAGCACTAACAGAAGCAGAAGGTGACTTTGAAAAAGCAATCGAAAATTTAAGAAAAAAAGGACAGAAGTTATCAGCTAAAAGAGCAGACAGAGAAGCTAAAGAAGGCGTGGTTATTGCTAAAACTTCAGACAATAAAAACAAAGGCGTAGTTGTAAGATTAAGTTGTGAAACAGACTTCGTAGCTAAAGGAGAAAGTTTTGTTCAATTAGCAGAATCATTTGCAGATTTAGCTTTATCTCATCTGCCAGCAGACAAAGCAGAACTTCTTGCTTTACCGTTCGACGGAATGACGGTAGCAGAAAAAGTTGAAGAGCAAACAGGTGTTATAGGCGAAAAGCTGGAGCTATCTGATTATGCTAAAATCGAAACAGCAGCAGGAGAGGGTCAAGTTTTACCTTATATCCACATGGGCCACAAAGCAGGTGTTATAGTTGCACTTAACTTAGAGGGACCTCAATTTGAAGAAGCAGGAAGAAATGTAGCAATGCAAGTTGCAGCAATGCATCCAATTGCAGTTGATAAAGACGGGATTGATTCTTCAGTTGTTGAGAAAGAAATCGAAATAGGAAAAGAGATCGCTAGAAAAGAAGGGAAACCTGAAGAGATGTTAGAAAGAATAGCAACAGGAAAGCTTAATAAGTTTTTCAAAGAAAACACGTTACTCGCACAAGTTTATGTTAAAGCAACCAGCAAAGAAAATGTTGCTGATTATCTGCGAAGCATAGATCAAAACTTGACAGTTACCGACTTCAAACATATTAAGTTAGGATAAATTAAAAAAGCGATTCATTTGAATCGCTTTTTTTTTGAATAAATATTTAGATTTGCGGAACATCTACTAATAAATATTAAATGAGCGTAAAATATAAGAGAGTTTTACTAAAATTAAGTGGAGAATCTTTAATGGGGAGTAAGAGTTTTGGCATAGATCCAGAACGCCTAAGACATTATGCTCAGGAAATAGACTCAATTTCTAAATTAGGAGTTGAAATTGCTATTGTAATTGGTGGCGGAAACATCTTTAGAGGACTACAAGCAAAAGACAGTGGCATAGAGAGGGTGCAAGGAGATTATATGGGAATGATGGCAACGGTTATTAATGGAATGGCATTGCAAAGCGCCCTTGAAACACAAGGCGTATATTCACGACTCGTTAGTGCTATTGAGATGAGGGAAATCGCAGAATCGTATATTCGAAGAAGAGCTATTAGGCATTTAGAAAAAGGAAGAGTAGTTATCTTTTCTGCTGGGACAGGAAGTCCTTATTTTACAACCGATTCAGCAGCAGCCCTAAGAGCAAGTGAAGTAAGTGCAGATGTTATCTTAAAGGGAACAAGAGTTGATGGAATTTACAGTGCCGACCCAGAGAAAGACCCGAATGCTACCAAGTACGAAACGATCTCTTTTAATGAGGTAATTAATAAAAACCTTAAAGTGATGGATATGACGGCATTTACTATGTGCCATGAAAACAAACTACCAATCGTCGTATTTGATATTAATAATAAAGGAAACTTGAAAAGAGTTGTTGAAGGGGAGAAACTAGGTACACTTGTAGATTGTGAATGTTAAAATGCATTACTGTATAAAGAAAAAGGCTCGATAAAAACTATCGAGCCTTTTTTATTTTTAAACGAGAATTTTAAGCATCTGTTTTTTCAACATCCATTACTTCTAACTCTTGCTCTACTTCATCATCATTTGAAAGAAAGTGAGATTTTATTTTACCAGCGATTTCTTCCATAACCTCAGGGTTATCTAAAAGAAACTGTTTAGCACTTTCTCTTCCTTGCGCTATTTTCGTTTCATTATAGCTGTACCAAGAACCACTCTTTCCTACAATATTTAGATCGACTCCTATATCAATTATCTCACCAGTTCTTGAGATACCTTGTCCATAAACCATGTCGAAATATGCAATTCTAAAAGGAGGAGCCAATTTGTTTTTTACAACCTTTACTTTGGTTGGACTTGCAATGACATTTCCTTCTTTATCTTTTATTGCGGAGCCAGATTTTCTAATGTCTAATCTAATTGATGCATAGAACTTGAGTGCATTACCACCAGTAGTTGTCTCTGGATTACCGAACATAACACCAATTTTTTCTCTTAACTGATTTATAAATATGCAGCAACAACCAGTTCTACCAATTACTGATGTTAATTTTCTGAGAGCTTGAGACATAAGTCTTGCCTGAAGTCCCATTTTAGAGTCTCCCATTTCTCCCTCGATTTCTGCTCTTGGCGTTAAAGCCGCAACAGAGTCAATAACGATTATGTCTATCGCACCAGATCTGATTAAATGTTCAGCGATTTCTAAAGCCTGTTCTCCATTGTCCGGTTGTGAGATCAGCAGGTTTTCTGTATCAACACCAAGCGCTTCTGCATACGTTTTATCAAATGCATGTTCTGCATCAATTATAGCTGCTATACCACCCTTTTTCTGACATTCAGCAATTGAGTGAATGGCTAATGTTGTTTTACCAGATGATTCTGGTCCGTATACTTCGATTACTCTTCCTCTAGGTAGACCACCGATACCTAAAGCAATATCCAGACTTAGAGATCCTGTAGATATCGTATCTACATTTACAACTTGTTTATCACCAAGTTTCATGATTGCACCTTTACCAAAGTTCTTTTCAACTTTTTCTACGGCAAGGCTTAAAGCTTTTAATTTAGCTTGCTTTTCTTTGCTTATATTTTCTTTACCCATTGTTTTTATGTTTCGCGATTAAAGATAGACAATATATATTACGAATTGTTTAATATATATGTAATTTATACATGATTTAATTATTATTATGTAGGTTCCATTATTATGTTCAGGTTTATTAATTAGCTAATGTTATTGCAAGTATAGAAACAACCATGCATTCAATCTGCACGATGCTTCATTCTTGCAAATTTGTCCATTTAAATACGATCTTGTTTGAACTATAATCGGCCTCATTTCTTTAAATTGAGAACCAATGGCATTATTAGTTAAATATGACAAACCTTTAGAAAAGTAAACACTATAAAAAGAAAGAATTTATGAAAAGCACGATTATAAAAGCCGTTTTTGCGCTAGCCATTGGATATTCAGGGTATTATTTTTTACTCAGGTCTCCAAGTAGTACAAAAGGAAAACTAGCACCGGACTTTGAATCACAACTGATAGATGGAAGTAAATTTAATCTAAGCAGTTTAAAAGGTAATTATGTTCTATTAGACTTTTGGGGTTCTTGGTGCCCACCATGTAGAAGGGACAACCCGAATTTGGTAAAGCTTCATAATCAGTTTTATAATGAATCATTCAAGGATGCAAATAACTTTCATATAGTAACTGTAGCCTTAGAGAAAAATGATAAAACATGGAAAAAAGCAGCAGACAGAGATGGATTTAAATGGGAGCACCAAATAGTTGAGCAAGCAAAGGTTGTGTTGTTGTCCCCATTAGCTCAAAAATATGCTGTAAAAGACATTCCTGCTAAGTTTTTAATCGACCCAGATGGCAATATAGTAGGCGTAAACCAACCTTATTCTGAAATTAAGGCTTATTTACAATCAAAAATTTAATTTTGTCTGCCAAAATGGCTGTAAATAAAGCGTGGCAAAGGAATTGATTGATTAAAAGAAAAGTTTTAAATGGCAGATACAAATAAAGCTGAAGAAAAAATGAAAGCTAAGGTGAAGTCGAAAAAAAGTAAGGGCAAAAAAGTTGATAAACAGGTTGAAGAATTAACCCAGCAGCTTGAAGAAGCAAGAGATAAACATTTGAGATTGTTTGCTGAGTTCGAAAACTTTAAGAAAAGAAACTCTCGTGAAAGGCTTGACCTATTAAAAAATGCTGCTCAGGATACGATGAGCGCCATTCTTCCAATTTTAGATGACTTCGATAGAGCAAAGAAAGCTGCAGAAGACGAAAAAACAGAAGAACAACTTAGTGAGGGTGTTTTAATGGTCTATAACAAGTTATATTCTGTGTTAGGAAACAAAGGCCTTAAACCGATGGTTTCTACTGGAGAAGTATTTGATCCAGAAGTACATGAAGCCATAACAGAAATACCCGCGCCATCAGAAGACTTAAAAGGTAAAGTTGTCGACACTGTAGAAAAAGGATATTACCTAAATGATAAGATAATACGATTCGCAAAAGTTGTAGTAGGGAAATAGTATTTAAAAAAGAAACGGAATGGCAAAAAGAGATTATTACGAAATTTTAGGTGTTTCCAAAACAGCAGATGCAAAGGAGATTAAAAAGGCGTATCGAAAAGTCGCAATAAAATATCATCCAGATAAAAACCCTGACGATAAATCAGCAGAAGAGAAATTTAAGGAGGCAGCTGAAGCTTACGAAGTTTTAAGTGATGAAAATAAGAGAGCCAGATACGACAGGTTTGGACACGCAGGTGTTGATGGACAAAGTGGTTTTGGCGGAAGAGGAGGTATGACCATGGATGATATATTTTCCAATTTCAGTGATATTTTTGGAGATTCTGGCAGTCCTTTTGAAAGCTTTTTTGGTGGGCAAACAAGAAGTTCAGGTCGAAGACGAGGGCAGAAAGGCTCAAACCTACGAATCAAAGTCTCTTTAACATTAGAAGAAATAGCAAAAGGTGTTACCAAAAAAATAAAAGTCAAAAAACAAGGTAAGTGTGAAACTTGTAGCGGGTCTGGAGCTAAAGACAGCTCTTCTGTTCAAAGCTGTGGGACATGTGGAGGCTCTGGATATGTAAGACAAGTGAAATCTACTTTTCTAGGACAAATGCAAACAACCACCGTTTGTCCAGGTTGTAATGGTTCAGGACAACAAATAACATCAAAATGCACATCCTGCAAAGGTGAAGGAAGAAAACTTACAGACGAAACAATTGAGATAGACATACCTGCAGGTGTAGAAGAAGGCATGCAATTGTCAATGAGAGGAAAAGGGAACGCCGGGAAAGCTTCTGGTCCCGCAGGAGACCTCTTGATAATGATTGAAGAAAAAAAACACAAATACTTTTCTAGAGATGGTCAAAACATAATGTATGACCTGTTTTTGAATTTTGCTGATTCTGCATTAGGCACATCTGTTGAAGTTCCAACACTAGATAAAGCAGTAAAAATTACAATTCCTCCAGGAACACCAGCCGGGAAAATATTTAGACTAAGATCTAAAGGCCTACCTTCAGTACAAGGCTATAGTGGCAAAGGAGACCAACTTATCAATGTTAATATTTGGACGCCCAAAAAACTAAGTCCAGAAGAAAAAGAGGTGTTGGAAAAAATGAGAGAAATGCCAGGTTTTAAACCGAAAGAAGGCAGTGATCAAAAAGGATTTTTCGCGCGAATGAAAGACTTCTTTGAATAACATCCAAAGAAGCTGACTTCAAAGATTTTATAGAATTAAGTTAACTTAGTGGTGAGATGAATACGTTTAGGTTTCTAGCACTTACGATTTTAATGTCTTCGGTTTTTAGCTGCTCTGAAGATTACATTTATAGTCAAAATCAAATTATTGATGATGGTATTTGGTTCTATGATGATATCAAGACATTTGAAGTAGAGTTAAATGATGTCGACATACTTTACAGTCTTCACCTTTTAGTTAAACACTCACAAGACTATAAGTTTGAAAATGTGTATATGAAAATTCATACAACGTTTCCAACGATTGAAAAGAAAGAAGAACAGATCACGATTAATTTGTCGGATAAAATGGGAGACTGGGTAGGAAATTGTTCTGGAAATACGTGTAAAGTTAAAGTATTCTTACTTGAAGACTTTAAAATCCCAGAAGCAGGATCATATTCTTTTTCTTTTGAACAATACACGAGAGTTGCGAGCCTAGAAGGAATTCAAGAATTACAACTTCAAATTCTAGAGGTTCATGATAAATAAGTTTTACACTTCAAAGTGGGTGATTCTATTACTTATGCTGATGAGCCACCATTTATCTTCTCAAATAAGTGAAGTGGGGCTAGAACTTCAAATATATCCAACAGGAATTACTCCTACAATTAACATGGATCACAATTTTGGAGATAAACATAATGTTCATGCAAGAATTGGACTCAACCTTTTCAACCACCGTAACTTAGGGAAACAAGATCAAGAAAAAGGATCTGGCTTTGGTTTCAGTTTAGGTTATAGAAAGTATTTCAAAGAGAAATTTCAAGGGTGGCGTATTGGTATTAAAAACGACCTCTGGTGGAACACCGTTAATTGGAGAAACGGCATCAATAATCCAAATGAAGATAGTGGTCAAACTAAGATCTTGGTATTACAACCGACTGTTGAAATAGCGAAAGTATTTCGAAAAGATAGCTGGTCTATCTCTCCCTCATTGGCTTTAGGAATAGAATGGAATGTAATAACTGACGGTTTGCCAACAGGTGAAGGCCCAATTGTTCTTCTTGGAGTTCAAATTATGAAACACATTTAAATTAAAAATTAAGGCGAAATGTATATTTATCGAAATATAAGTTTGAAGGTCGTTCTACAATTTGCATGGATAAACCTTCTTATCTTTACAGCATGGAATGTCATAGTGTATCTTTTTTTACATCACTTAGAACACGAGGGGTTGAACCCACACATTCCGTTTTTACCATTAAGTACAATTGGTATCGCGGTGGCATTTTATATTGGCTTCAAAAACAATGCATCGTATGATAGATTTTGGGAAGCAAGAAAAATCTGGGGAGGTATTGTAAACTATAGCAGAACATGGGCCAATCAAGTATTAAGCTTTATAACACCTCATGACGACGATAAACAATACGAAGAAGGAGAGATTTATAATTATCAAAAACAACTGATTTATACGCATATTGCTTGGATTAATGCTTTAAGATTACATCTTAGAAAGCCTAACCCAAACAGTATGAAACATAACAGGACCGTAAAAAAGGCATTAACGATAAACGCACCCGAAGACAACCATTGGAGAGACGAAGTTTTTTCATTTTTACCAGACAATGCGTGTAAAGAATTATATAATGTTGTCAACAAGCCTACACAAATCATAAGGGCTCAAGGGCAAGCACTTAAACACCACCGACATAATACAAAGCTTGTAGAAGACTTTCGACACATGGAAATGATGCGTGTTTTGGAAGAGTTTTACAACCTTCAAGGTAAATGCGAACGTATTAAAAACACCCCATTTCCAAGGCAATATGGGTATTTCAGTAAATTGTTTACTTGGATTTTTATTGCATTGCTTCCATTTGGTTTATTAGGGGAGTTTGCAAAAATGGGGCATACAATGGAAATATTAGCTATTCCATTTAGTGTTTTAATTTCATGGATTTTTCTTACTATGGAAATAGTAGGTGACAACAGTGAAGATCCATTTGAAAACTTTATTAACGACGTACCAATGACAGCACTTTGTAGAACGATAGAAATTGACTTAAGAGAGATGTTAGGTGAAAAAGACTTGCCACCAAAAGTGGAAGCAGTGAATGGAATTCTGATGTAACAGTTAATTGTTTTTTGTTCTTGAATACAACATCAACTCTTCTCCGTTTTCATAGGTTATCATTTTTTCGAAAGACAACCCTATTTTTTCAAGTAACCTTTTCGAAGCGTGGTTTACTTCTAACGTAATGCCAACAACTTTTTTTAGGTTCAATTTATTGAAAGCAAGATCAATTATGGCAGATGCAGATTCATAGCCGTATCCTTTATTACAAAATGCCGTCAAGAAAGCGAAACCAACATCTACATTTTCCAGAATATCTCTTTTGAGCAAACCACACAATCCTATTTTGTTATTAGACCCCTTTTCGGTTACGACATATAAGCCGAAACCATTTTTCTTGTAGCTGGAAATTAATGATTTTGAAATGTAAGCACCAGCTTGAGGGATAGAACGGATGTTTCGATCACCGATATATTTAATCCAACCTTCATCATTTAAAAGTTCGAGAATGAATGCTGCATCACCAATATTGGCTTCCCGTAGAAAAAGTCGTTTTGTTGATAATACAGCTTTCAAAGTAATTAGAAGTCAAATTTAATACCTTGCGCTAAAGGCAACTCAGTACTATAGTTAATAGTATTTGTTTGTCTTCTCATATAAGCTTTCCATGAATCAGAACCAGATTCTCTACCACCACCAGTTTCTTTTTCACCTCCAAAGGCGCCACCGATTTCTGCACCGCTTGTTCCAATATTAACGTTAGCAATGCCACAATCTGATCCAGCAACGGACAAGAACTTTTCGGCCTCTCTCATATTGTTTGTCATTATTGCTGATGACAATCCTTGAGGAACGTTATTTTGAATCTTGATTGCATTTTCTATTGGTCCTGAGTACTTAATCAGGTAAAGGATTGGTGCAAAAGTTTCATGTTGTACGATTTCGAAATCAGCACCAACCTCTGCAATACAAGGCTTAACATAACAGCCACTTTTATACTTAGCACCGTCTAAAACACCACCACTTACAGCAAATTTTCCACCTTCTTTTTTGATCGCCTTTAAAGTAGTTAAATAATTGTTTACCGAATCGTGATCGATTAATGGTCCCATATGATTTTTTGGATTTAATGGATCTCCAATTTTTACTTGCTTATAAGCTTTAACCAACCCTTTTTTAACAGCATTGTATTGAGACTCATGAATGATCAATCTTCGAGTGGAAGTACACCTTTGTCCGCACGTTCCAACAGCACCAAAAACGACACCCGTTAACACTAAACTTAAGTCAGCATCTGGCGTAACAATAACTGCATTGTTTCCACCTAATTCCAACAATGTATTTCCAAGTCTAGAAGCAACAGTACTCGCAACAATTTTTCCCATTCTGGTACTTCCTGTTGCAGAGACTAAAGGAATACGACCATCGTTTGTCATGTATTCTCCAACCTTATAGTCACCCGTTACAATAGAAGAAACGCCTTCGGGAACTTTATTTGCTTTTAATACATCTTGTAAAATATTATGACAAGCAACAGAACAAAGAGGCGTTTTTTCACTTCCCTTCCAAACACAGACA
This sequence comes from Saprospiraceae bacterium, assembly GCA_013001975.1. Taxonomy (GTDB): domain Bacteria; phylum Bacteroidota; class Bacteroidia; order Chitinophagales; family Saprospiraceae; genus RFSX01. The sequence continues at coordinate 59,502 of JABDKX010000007.1, forward strand.
TCACCACAAACGAGTGCAATCATCGCATTCCAAGACCAAACGGCAACGGGAAAGTTAAATGCAGATATAATTCCAACAATGCCCAGAGGGTGCCATTGCTCATACATTCTGTGTTGCGGTCTTTCACTGTGCATAGTTAATCCATAGAGTTGTCTTGAAAGCCCAACAGCAAAATCACAAATGTCAATCATTTCTTGTACCTCTCCCCATCCTTCTTGTAATGATTTTCCCATTTCGTATGAAACAAGTCTTCCTAATGCATCTTTATTTTTTCTTAGTGCTTCACCATATTGTCTTACGATCTCACCCCTCTTTGGAGCGGGAACTTCTCTCCAGGTTTTAAATGCCTTTTCAGCTGTTGCTATAACTTTCTCGTAATCTTTTTTAGAGGAAATGTTTACACTACCAATATACTTGCCATCTACTGGTGAATAAGAGTCAATTTTTCCAGATTTTCCTTTTATTGACTTTAAACCAGTAAAGCTTCCTTCGTTTGTCTTTTTTAATCCTAATTTTTTCAAAAATGTCGTATTCATGTGGGTTGTTTTTTCGATGCAAATGTATAAAAAGCATTTAAACGATGTCAATATCAATTTGCCAAATTGGCATAATAGGCAAGTTGGTACAATATCTGATCGTAATTATCGAAATTTAGACTGCAATTTTGAAGAATGGAAGGCATTTGGTAAAATGAATAGTTATCTTCGCAAAGCAAATTAAGAAAAGAGTATATGCTAAAAGTATTAAAGAAGTTTTTTGGGACAAAGTACGATAAGGATGTTAAAACAATTATGCCTTATGTCGATCAAATAAATGCTTTGTATGAAGAGTATCAAGACATAAGCAATGACGCTCTTAGAAATAAAACTTTAGAATTTAAACAAAGGATCCAAGAACACCTTCAAGCTATTGACGATGAAATCGCTAAAACGGAAGCGGCCTCTAATGCAGAAACAGACTTGTCTTTAAAAGAAGATTATTATAGAGAAATTGATGATTTAAAGAAAGATAGAGATGAGGAGTTAGAAGTCGTATTAATGGAAATTCTTCCAGAAGCTTTTGCCGTTGTTAAAGCAACAGCCAAAAGATTTACCGAAAACATAACCATAGAAGTATCGGCAACAGATCATGATAAAGAGATAGCGGCAAAACATGACTATGTGACGATTGAAGGAAATAAAGCTGTTTGGAAAAACTCATGGATGGCAGCAGGAGGAGAGATCACTTGGAATATGGTTCATTACGATGTTCAATTAATTGGTGGTTTCGTATTACACTCTGGAAAAATTGCAGAAATGCAAACAGGTGAAGGTAAAACCTTAGTTGCGACTTTGCCTGCATACCTAAATGGAATTACAGGTCAAGGAGTCCACGTCATTACGGTTAACGATTATTTAGCAAGAAGGGATTCAGAATGGATTGGTCCTATCTTTGAGTTTTTATTTTTAACAGTTGACTGTATTGATAAATATAAGCCCCATTCACCTGAAAGGGTGGCCGCTTATAAGTGTGACATTACTTACGGAACAAACAATGAATTTGGTTTTGACTACCTGAGAGATAATATGGTCCGCTCAGAAGCAGAAAAGGTTCAAGGGAAGCACCATTTTGCAATGATAGATGAGGTCGACTCTGTCTTGATTGATGATGCAAGAACGCCACTAATCATTTCGGGTCCAGTTCCTGCGGGAACAGAAGAGCAAGAGTATCAGGTATTAAAGCCAAAAGTAGAACGCCTCATGTCTGCGCAGAAAAAAATGGCTACGGAATACTTAGCAACAGCAAAAAGGTTGTTTAAGGAAGGAAATACTGGATTTAATGAAGGTGATGCAGGGTTAGCACTTTTAAGAGCTTACAGGTCTCTTCCCAAGTATCGACCACTCATTAAATTTTTGAGTGAAGATGGTGTTAAGGCTGTTCTTCAAAAGGCTGAAAACTACTACATGCAAGAGCAAAATAAAAACATGCACTTAGTAGATGAACCACTTCTTTTTACGATTGATGAAAAAAACAGAAATGTTGAACTGACGGAATATGGTTCTGAATATCTTTCAAAAGGAGAAAATGATATTAAGTTTTTCGTGATGCCAGATATTGCGAGTGAGATGCAAGCTCTTGAGGAACAAGCTAAAGAAACAGGTGAGGACTTAAGTGAAGCCAAAGCAAATTTGATCCAAGATTTCTCAATAAAGTCGAGAAGGTTGCATGCTGTTAGTCAACTGCTAAAAGCCTATACTCTTTTCGAAAAAGAGGAGGAGTATGTAGTAATTGATGGGCAGGTAAAAATTGTAGACGAACAAACAGGTCGGATGATGGAAGGACGACGATATTCAGACGGTCTACATCAGGCTTTAGAGGCAAAAGAAAATGTAAAGGTTGGAGATATTACACAAACGTATGCGACCATTACGTTACAGAACTATTTTAGAATGTTTCACAAGCTATCCGGAATGACGGGTACTGCCGAAACAGAAGCAGGAGAGTTTTGGGAAATATATAAGTTAGATGTAGTAGTAATTCCAACAAACAGACCCATTGTTAGAGATGACAGAGAGGACTTGGTTTATAAAACTGACAGAGAAAAGTTCAATGCCGTTATAGAAGAGATATACAATCTTACGGGTCAAGGAAGGCCCGTCCTAGTTGGTACAACAACTGTGGACATTTCTGAAAAACTAAGTAGAATGCTTAACCTTAGAGGTATTAAGCACAATGTTCTTAATGCAAAACAACATCAACGAGAAGCTGAAATCGTAACCTTAGCAGGAAAACCATCGGCAGTTACCATAGCTACAAACATGGCAGGTAGAGGAACCGATATTAAGTTGTCAGATGAAGTTAAAAAAGCAGGAGGCCTTGCCATTGTTGCAACGGAAAGACATGATTCACGAAGGGTAGACAGACAACTAAGAGGACGTGCAGGCCGTCAAGGAGATCCAGGGTCGTCTCAGTTCTATGTTTCATTAGAAGATAAGCTAATGAGACTTTTTAATTCTGATAGAATTGTAAAGGTGATGGATAAAATGGGTCACGAAGAAGGCGAAGTGATCCAACACTCAATGATTACAAAGTCAATAGAAAGGGCGCAGAAAAAAGTAGAAGAAAACAACTTTGGCATTAGAAAAAGATTGCTTGAATATGATGATGTCATGAATATTCAAAGGTCTGCCATTTATAATAAAAGAAACAATGCATTGTCGGGAGACAGGCTTTCAGTTGACTTATATAACATGATAATGTCGTTGACAGAAAGCTTGATTGAAGATCACAAAAGAGTCGGTGACTATAATACATTTAAAAATGACTGCTTAAGAGTCCTTTCAATGGAACCCTCTATTGATGAAGTTACTTTTATTGAAGGACAAGAAGGAGAACTGATCGAAATGTTTCAAAACCAAGTGCTAGCACAATACAAAGAGAAGACAGAAAAAATAGCCGAAGTTTTGTTGCCAGTGATTTCTAATGTTTATGAAAATGAAGGACATCGTTACAGGCGGATCTCTGTTCCATATGTAAGCCCATCAAGAGAAACACCGTTGCCAATTGCAGCAGAGCTAAAAGAAGCTGTTGAGACGAAGGGAGAATCAATAATGAAAGATATTGAAAAAGCCGTTACCTTGGTTTTGATTGATGAGAATTGGAAAGAGCATTTAAGATCAATGGATGAGTTGAAAGATTCCGTTCAGTCAGCATCTTTTGAGCAAAAAGATCCATTGGTTATTTATAAAATGGAAGCATATACTGCCTTTGAACAACTCGTTTACAGAATAAACTATGATGTTATTTCGTATTTAATGGGAGGAAAGCTGTTGTTAGGCAGACCTGAAGATGTAAGAGAAGCTAAATCTAACAGAACAGACTTTAGAAAGGTAAGAACCAATAAAGATGCAGCCGCAAGAAAAAGAGCAGCCGCTTCAGCAGGAAGAGGAGAAAGGGCAAAACCGGAAACTTTTAAAAGGACTGAAAAGAAAGTCAAAAGAAATGATCCCTGCCCATGTGGAAGTGGTAAAAAATATAAACAATGCCATGGCGCTTAAAATTTAAAAACGAACGATGAGAATATCTTTATTTATTATTTGTTTATTAACTTTTGGAAATCTATTTTCTCAAGTTACGATAAAAGAAGATCCAAATGTTTCACGCATCATGAATGCTTATGAAACGTTTAATAAAGAAGAGCCAACAGTAAGAGGTTGGAGAATTCAAATTTTAACGACAAATGATAGAAGCAATATGGAAGCTGGAGTAAAAAGATTTGAAAGACTATATCCTCATATTGATTTTAAATGGGAGCACAATCCACCATACTATCAAGTAAGAATTGGAGCTTATGAAAAAAAGGCTGAGCTAGAAGCGTTCTTGCTAGAACTCAAACAAGAGTTTCCATCTGCAATTCCTGTGCAAGATGATATACAGAAAACAGAAATCTTAAAATTTAATGCACAATAGAAGATCTAGGGTTTCAATTGATTGGATACTTCTAAGTGTTTTTTTAAGCATTGTTTTTATTGGTTGGCTCATGCTTTATGCCAGCAGCTACCAAGGACCAGGCTTTTGGTTTGAATTAGATTCTGTTGTAGGAAGACAGACGTTATGGATGATTGTAGCAGCTATTTCCTTCATTGTGTTTTTTACGTTTAATTGGCGAATTTGGAATTCTCTAGCGTATCCTATTTTTATTTTAACAGTACTCAGTTTGATTGCTGTTCTTTTATTTGGTAAAGAAATAAAAGGAGCAACATCATGGTTTAGTGTTTTTGGATATACCATCCAACCATCAGAATTTGCTAAACTTGGAACCAGCTTAGGTGTAGCAGCATTTTTAAGCAAACCTAACTTAAACATAGATAACCTTAAGACGATACTACAAATTTCAGCATTGGTTTTAATCCCAACGATGCTTATATTTTTTCAACCTGATGCAGGGACTGCAATGATTTTTCTCGCATTCCTTTTTCCGCTTTACAGAGCAGGGTTAAATGCTTCACTCTATTTGCTTGGGTTTTCACTGATTTTCATTTTTATTGGTTCTTTGCTTTGGTCCCCTTTTATTATGTTCATAATTATTTTGTTGGGATCCTTTTTCTTTATGATTTTAAATGTGAAAAAGAGTAATGTTCCCATAAGTGTTCTTATTCTTCTTTCTTTGTTTTCTTATGCGAGCTATAGTTATTTGAGCTATGTGTGGTTATTGTCAATTGTTTTATTGTCAGGCATTTATTTTTTCTATTTACTATTTAAAGAAGGAAAATACAGAGCGATAGGTATTGCTGCTTCCATTATAGTTACAGCATCTTTTTTATCTTTTGGAACCCAATGGTCCTTTGATAATATATTGAAACCACACCAAAGAGCAAGAATAAATGTTTGGCTTAAGCCGCACCTGAGTAACCCCCAAGGAGACCTTTATAATATCATCCAATCAAAGACAGCAATCGGTTCTGGTGGTTTTTCTGGGAAAGGCTTTCTAAATGGAACAATGACAAAGCTCAACTATGTTCCAGAACAACATACGGACTTTGTATTCAGTATTTTAGGTGAAGAACAGGGCTTTTTAGGATCGCTTAGCTTAATACTATTATTTATGTTTATGCTTTTTCGAATAAGCGTAATTGCTGAACGGGCAACATTTCCTTTTATTCGATATTATGCATACAGTATTGCAGGGATTATTTTTATTCACTTTTTTATAAATATAGGGATGACAATGGGTATAATGCCTATCATTGGAATCCCGTTGCCATTGATCAGTAAAGGAGGATCTTCCTTAGTTGCATTTTCAATTATGATGGCAATATTGTTGAAGATGGATTTATCTAGAAGCCGCTAAGGTTTAAAAAAGTCTGACATTCTGTCGAGTGATTTTGTTTTTTAGCGACAAACTGTCTTAGATAATGCACATAAATTGAATTGGACGAAAATTTGATTCTTCTTATTATTGAACAATAAATCGGAAAAAGATGACGTACGATAATTTTACAATAAAGGCTCAAGAAACAATTATTAAAGGCCAGCAATTGGCAAAAGATCTTGACCAACAACAAGTTGATACAGCACACCTTCTCAAAGGGTTAATAGAAGTTGACGACCAATTGATGGTTTTTCTAACTCAAAAAATGGAAGTTGGCTTGACTGCATTATCGAAAAGGATTGATGAGCAGCTAAAAAAATACCCTAAAGTTGAAGGATCTGATAAGCAGTTTTTAACCAATGATTCCAATGCTGCGCTAAAGCGTGCTAAAAAAGCGATGCAAGCATATGGCGACGAATTTATTTCTCTAGAATTAATTTTCTTAGGCATCTTACAAGGAAAAGATAAGACAGCTCAAATACTAAAAGATTTGGGTGCAACCGAAAAAGCCCTCAAGAAAGGAATTGAAGAGTTGAGAAAAGGAAGAAAGGTCAACACACAAAGTGCGGACAGCGAATATAATGCGCTGAAAAAGTTTGCAATAAATTTAAATGAAAGAGCAGAATCAGGCAAGCTAGATCCTATCATTGGAAGAGACGAGGAAATCAGAAGAATGCTGCATATCCTTTCAAGAAGAAAGAAAAACAACCCAATATTAGTTGGTGATGCTGGCGTTGGTAAGACGGCGATCGTAGAGGGAATAGCATGGAGAATTGTAAAGCAAGATGTACCAGAAAATCTGCAATCCAAAAAGATATTTACATTAGATATCGCATCACTAATTGCAGGAGCGAAGTTTAAAGGAGAATTTGAAGAAAGACTTAAGGCCGTCATTAAAGAAGTAAACTCTTCGAATGGAGAGGTTATTTTATTCATTGATGAAATACACACATTAATAGGTGCTGGCGGAGGTAACGGTGCTATGGATGCTGCTAATATTTTGAAGCCAGCTTTAGCAAGAGGAGAACTAAGAACCATAGGTGCAACAACCTTGGATGAATATCAAAAATACTTTGAAAAAGACAAGGCTTTAGTTAGAAGGTTTCAGACGGTTTATGTTGACGAGCCTAGTGTTGAAGACACGATCTCAATTTTAAGAGGAATTCAAGAGAAATATGAAATTTATCATAAAATAGAAATCCTTGATGAAGCCTTGGTTGCAGCAGCAGAGCTTTCACACAGATATATAACGGAAAGAAAACTTCCAGACAAAGCGATAGACTTAATTGATGAAGCAGCTGCTAAAATGAGACTTGAACTAGACTCAGTTCCTGAAGAAATTGATGAAATGGACAGGAAGTTACGGCAGTTAGAAATTGAACGCGAAGCAATAAAGAGAGAAAACGAAGCAAAGAAGTTGAAAGTTATTAATGAACAAATTGCCAACTTCAAAGAGAAACTTGAATCTTTAAATGCTAGGTGGCAAAACGAAAAAGAAATCGTTGAGCAAATTCAAACTATTAAAAAGCAAGCAGAAGAATTAGAACTTGAAGCTGATAAAGCAGAGAGAGATAGTGATTTTGAAAAAGTAGCAAGGATTCGATATGGTGAGTTAAAGGAAAAAGAAGCAATGCTGAAGGCGGCCGAAGAAAAGCTGGAAGAAATTGATCAAGAATCTAGGTTTACCAATGAAGAAGTAACGTATAATGATATTGCAGAAGTTGTCGCAAGATGGACAGGGATTCCTGTTTCTAAAATGATGCAAAGTGAAAAACAAAAGTTACTTAAACTAGAAGAAGAAATTGGACAAAGGTTAATCGGACAAACGGAAGCAGTAACGGCAGTTGCAGATGCTATCAGACGAAGTCGCTCGGGTTTATCTGATCCAAACAAACCGATTGGCTCTTTTATTTTTCTTGGACCTACAGGTGTTGGTAAAACAGAGCTTGCAAAAACATTAGCAGATGTTTTGTTTGATGATGAAAGAGCCATTACAAGAATTGATATGAGTGAATATCAGGAGAAACACTCTGTTTCAAGATTGGTAGGCGCGCCTCCAGGATATGTTGGTTATGATGAAGGGGGTCAGTTAACGGAAGCCGTAAGAAGAAGACCTTATTCAATTGTTTTGTTAGATGAAATTGAAAAGGCCCACCCTGATACATTCAATATTTTGCTTCAGGTGTTAGATGATGGTAGACTCACGGATAATAAAGGTCGTGTCGCCAACTTTAAAAATACGATCATCATAATGACATCGAACATGGGATCGGATACAATTCTGGAGAACTTTGAGGATTTGGAAGCCGTTGGTGAAGATCACCGAGCAGATATTATAGAAACTACAAAGCTTGAAGTTTTTGACTTTTTGAAAGAGACCTTGAGACCAGAATTTCTAAATAGAATAGACGAACAAATAATGTTCTTGCCGTTGACGAAAGAAGAAATTAAAAAGATTGGAGGCTTATTATTGAGAAAGGTTACAAAGAACTTAGCGAATCAAGAGATGAGCATTGAGTTTTCAGAATCAGCAATGGACTTATTAGCAGAACTTGGATATGATCCGCAGTTTGGAGCAAGACCATTGAAAAGAGTAATACAAAGAGAGATAATTAATGAGCTTTCGAAAAGCGTTTTATCTGGCAAGTACGGTCCTGGAGATACTATTTTTGTAGGAACAGACGTGAAGGGTTTTACATTTACAGAAAAGCCTACAGATTCGAACGCTAAACCAGAGGTGAAGAAAAAGACGAAGAAAGAAAAAGATGTTGATAAGCTAAAAAAGGCTGCTGATGATGTTAAAAAAGCAGCTGATGATATAAAGAAGGATAATGGGAAAGGAAGTAACGGGAAGGCTTAATAACTCTATTTAATTTTGATAATTTAGCGGCATAAATTGGAATCGATGTCTAAAGTTCTAAATATATCGCCGGACCTCATAAGTTTGGATAGTATTTTCGAATACTTCAGAAGCGATTTTAACGTTTCGCTATCTGAAGAATGTTTGGAAGCGGTGGCAAAAAGCAGAACCTACTTGGAATCGAAGCTTAGCCAATCAGACAAATTAATTTATGGTATAAATACGGGATTTGGCTCTTTGTGTAATGTAGAAATTACAACAAGTGAAATCGAAGCCCTTCAATATAATTTAATCGTCTCCCATGCATGTGGGCAAGGGGATCTCGTTCCTCAAGATATAGCCAGACTTATACTTTTATTGAAGATTAAGAATATGTCTTATGGGTACAGCGGGGTAAGGCTAGCGTTGCTCAAAAAATTGGTTTCCTTTTATAATCAAGACATCACGCCAGTCATTTTTCAACAAGGTTCCTTGGGGGCTTCTGGCGACTTAGCACCATTGGCACACATGAGTTTACCATTGTTGGGCTTAGGTGAAGTTTATTACAAAGGCGAGCGGCAAGAAACAGAGAAGTTGTTTGAATCTTTGAATATTTCGCCTATCAGTCTTTCAGCAAAAGAAGGCTTGGCACTCATTAACGGCACACAATTTTCTCTTGCCTATAGTTTGTGGTCCGTTTACCATGGAAAAAGAATAATGCGGTGGTCAAATATTATTGCCGCAATATCACTTGAAGCTTTCGTTTGTAGTTTGGATCCGTTTGATAGTTCATTACATAAAATAAGAAGACAGGAAGGACAGCAAAGAGTAGCAGTTGACATTTTAAAAATCCTTCAAGGGAGTGAAATTATCGGCGACCAATTGCTCAGCGTCCAAGACCCGTATTCTTTCAGATGTGTTCCGCAAGTACATGGTGCAAGCAATGATGCTTTAGATTATGTTTCTACAATTGTTGAGAGAGAGTTAAACGCCGTAACCGACAACCCTAACGTTTTCGCTATGGAGGATAAAATATTATCTGGTGGAAACTTTCATGCACAGCCCTTGGCGCTTTCATTGGATTTTCTATGTATCGCTTTAGCTGAACTTGGTAGTGTTTCTGAAAGAAGAACCTATAAGTTAATCAATGGTGAACGTGGTTTGCCAGACTACTTAACGCCACACCCTGGTTTGCATTCAGGATTTATGATTCCTCAATATACGGCAGCATCAATAGTGAGTCAAAACAAACAGCTTTGTACACCAAGTTCGGTGGATTCAATTGTTTCAAGTAAAGGCCAGGAGGATCATGTTAGCATGGCAGCGAATGGCGCAACCAAGACTTATCGTGTTGTCAATAATATTTATAAATTATTGTCTATTGAATTGATGGTAGCAACTCAAGCTTTGGAATTTAGAAAACCCAAGAAAAGCAGTCCTTTTATTTCGAAAGTAGTTCAAGCCTACAGACAAGTCGTTCCAAAACTCGAAGAAGATCGTGTGTTATCAAATGACATAAATACAACAAGAAAGTTTATCTTAGAAAGCGACTACTAGCCTTTTTTTAGATTTACATCTCTTTGTGGGAACGGAATAGAAATATTGTGTTCTCTAAATAAACGATCAATTTCTAACCGAATATCACTTTTAATATCTTCTATAGCAATATATTCTTTAGAGAAAAAGTACAGATTAAAATCCAGAGAAGAGTCTCCAAAATTTTCGAATCTGACAAAGGGGACTGGCAGTTTTAAAACGCTCGGATTCTTTTCAACAGATTCAACAAGGAGCTTCTTAACCAAAGCTGTGTCTGTTCCATAAGCAACACCAACGGGAATATCAAACCGTACCTTATTATTGAAGTGTGTCCAATTTTGTATTTTCTCATTGACAAGTAAGTGGTTAGGAACAATGATACTGACGTGTCCTCTGGTTTCTACAATAGAAGAACGAAGCCCAATTTTTTTAACCGTACCAACGGTATTTTCGAACTCAAGAATATCACCAACGGAAACAGAGCGTTCAAAGAGTAAAACAATACCTGAGATGAAGTCATTGAATGTTTGCTGAAGCCCAAGACCAATTCCCACCAATAGCGCTGCGGCACCTCCAAGAAGGAGTGTCATGTTGATACCAATAACATCTAAAGCAAAAACAAATCCTATAATGTAAACGACATATTTAATGAGCTGGTTAATCGCAAAACGGGATCCAACTTCAATATCTTTAGTCTTATAAATGTTTCTTAAAAAGATCTCGGTGACAATCCAAATAGCTAATCTTGTAACAAAAAAGATTAGAATTGCTATAAAGATATTTGACAAATAAATAGGGACAGGATTTTTGTTTATTTTTCCGTTATAAACAACAAAGTCAAGGCCTAAATGGCGAATGAAGTATATGATGACGATGATGTAGAAAATATAATGAACAGTCCTTCTAGCTTCACTTAATTTTTTTGCGTTGACAATAGACCTTTTATTATTGTAATACTTTTCAATTATCAAACTATTAACCAGCCAATCCAATATTCTAATTAACTGTAAAACAAAAAGGGTCTTTACAATTAGTGATAACGATGGTTTAAATTTTTCAGAAATATCAAATTGATAGTCTAAGTTGAGGGTATAAATAGTTGAGAAAACGAAACCAATAAGAAGTAAAAAAGTTATAAGAGGGCGTAAACCTTTGTAATTAGCTAGGGTTGTGTTTTCTGACTTATCCAGAATAGGAATAAGCCTGCTTATGATCAGCTTGTATATAACAGCAAAAGCAGATATTAATAAGAGAAATATAACTAACTGTGAAACAGTTATTTCCTTATTTCCCAAATTAAAAAGAATGGTATCAAAAAATGCCTTCATAAATTAAGCTTGAATATAAAAAACATATTTCTCTTCAAAATAAGGCTCCTCAAAAAACTTATTCACTGGCGTAGTTTCTACTTGGTGCCATTGACTCACTTCTTTTATCTCTTCTGTCAAATCCCCACCTTTTAAGCCAATGATACCGTTAGGGATGACATTTATATGATTATTACTCACAAGAGGTAAACATAATGGAATTAATTTGTCAAGTCGCGTCACGGCACGTGCTAAAACAAAATCAAACTTATATTTTACCTCTTCAGAACGCTTATGTAATGCTTTCACATTTTTTAAGTCAAAAAAATCGATGGCATCATTAACGACAGAGATCTTCTTTCTCTTTCCATCAATTAAAAGAAAGTTAACCTCAGGAAACATGATTGCCAAAGGAATGCCAGGAAACCCCCCACCTGTTCCTAAGTCTAAGATCATGGAGCCTGGAGTAAATGTTATAAACTTTGCTATACTTAAACTGTGCAGCACATGATGAATATATAGTGCCGTAATATCCTTCCTAGAGATAACGTTAATTTGCTCGTTTTTCTCCTTATAAAACGGACCAAGTTTATTAAACTTCTCCAACTGATCTGAAGTCAGGTCTGGAAAGTACTTTTGAATATTACTAATATCTGATAGCATTTAAATGAATATAAACCAAATGTATACAGAATGAAAGAATAAGCGCATTTAAGTACGACTTAATTACCAAGTTTTTTTATTTGGAATAAAAACTGAAAAAGAAAAGATTAAATAATACAGAAACAAAAGAAAATCAAATATTAGAAGCTCAAAAAGAGAAAACTGACCTTCTAACTTTTTGATTAATTTAAAAGAAATCGGGATCATGATAACAATTCGAAGTAAATAGATTAGAAGGGACATTTTGGGATTAGTAAACATATTTATAATTAATAAAAAATAAAATAAAACAAGTGATATTGAAAAAACACCTAACAGTATTTTGTGGTGCCATTTGTAAAAAGATGCAGTCGAATAGTGTCTGCTTTTTTGAGCATAATACGCCTTCCACGTATCCTTGGGCATTGTTGTACAAAAACTATCAGGATGAATACAAATGGCAGTATTTTTTGAGTTACTCAACTTGTTAATTAAAAGGTCATCATCTCCAGATGCGACATGATTGTTGTCGTCAAATACAGAAGATGGAATTATAGACTTTTTATAAAAAAGATTACGTCCGACACCCATGTATGGAAGCCCTTTGAGAGCAAAAGATAAATATAAAACACCCGTGAGCCACCCTTCAAAATGAATCCATTTATGCAAGAGGTTTTTCTTTATAATCTTATAAGGACTGTAGCCTAAAACGATATCGGCTTTGTGGCTATAGGCGACTGACGACATGTTTTTAGCCCAATAATTTGAATTTGGTTCACAATCTGCATCTGTCAATAGAATGTCACTATAGCTACTAACAGACATTCCTTCTTGCAAAGCTTGTTTCTTTCCAGGTAAATTTGTTTTAACTTTGTAGTAAGACAAACACCCATGGATTGCCTTCATTTTTTCAATGAAGTGCTGTGTCTCAATACCTGAGAAGTCGTCGACTATTAATAATTCATGTGAAATTCCTTGTTGATCTAGCCATTTTGGCATGTTATTTCTTATATAATTAAGGTCATTCTTTGCACAAACAACGACAGATACACCATTGTTTGACCTAAAAGGAGTCGAAATATCTTTATAAATAGCCAGTTTGGAGAAGAAGAACAGCCAATAAAACAGCTGGATCATTGACGTTACAAGGAGAAAATCTGTAAAATCGATGACCAATTGCATTAAATTTAATGAGGATTAAAACTAATTAAATTATTTGTTCTTTAAAATTAATTAAGTCTTAGTAGATTTATATAATAGAATCCAACAACGACACATACCTGACTAGAAGTAAAAACAATACACATTACATATTATTATAATATGAATGCTGTGTTAAACCTTAATAAAATGAGAAAACTGATATTATTTTTATTCGTAATGTGTTTATATGCAACATCGTTTACCCAGATGACTGACAATGGGGTAACGCTTTATGGCAATGAATGGATAAATTACAATAATGATTACCTCAAAGTTTCAGTTGAAGAGAAAGGTATTTATAGAATAACATTTGGTGACCTTCAAAACAATGGATTCTCTTCAGATATAATCGGAAGCGAAATACAACTTTACAACAACGGCAATCAGGTTCCTCTATTAACGAGTAACGAAGGAAAATGGTCTTCTGATGATTTTTTATTGTTTTATGGGGAAAGAAATGATGGAGAAGTAGACAGGTTTCATTACCGATCTTGGGATAGAGATCAGTTAAACCCTAAACAAAGTTTATATTCTAATACACGAAACTACTTCTTAACAATAGAAGAAGGTTCTCAGAATAACCCACGATATACTCAGTTAGAAAACGACCTTAGTGGTAGCCTTCCTGACAAACAAGAGTTCTATATGCATCGAGAAGAGAACGTGTATGGAGAAAGGCATTATGGGCCGGTGACTCCGGATGTAGCTGATATTCAATACTCAAGTTTTTTAAGAACAGAAGGCTATGGTAACGCTATGAGACCAAATCATGTATTAGAATTTGAAGTAACAGACGAGTATGATGCGCCAATAAAACCTCGAGTAGAATTTAGATTGGGAACTTCAGTAAACCCAAACCATATTCTTGAATTTGAAATTACAAACAGGTTTTTAGATACCGACGAATTTACAGGATTTAAAGTTCAAGACTATTCTTACTCATTTAACAACAACTTATTAAGGTCAACAACCAAACTGGGAATTACAGGAAAAGGACAAGCGGATAACATTATAGTGGCCCATGCTTCTTTGGTTTACCCAAGAGCATTTACGGCTAATGGAAACGGTGTCTTTGTTTTTGAAAGAGAAGGAAGTAGTGATAATGTCTATTATGAAATCGCAAACTTCTCAGGAGCATCTTCAAATTATGCATTTGATTTAGAAAACAGCGCCTACCTGCAACCCGTTATGCAAGACGATGTCGCAAAAATATATTTTCCAGTTGGAGGTGAATTAAGATCGGAGATTTACATCGTTTCTGATTCTGAAATAAAGACACCTTTAGCATTCAGTAAAAGGAACTTTCAAATTCTTGATAATATAAATCCTCAGTATTTAATCTTAACAAGCGAGCTGTTAAATAATTCTGAATCGGGAATCAATCCTATACAATCTTATGCAGACTTTAGGTCTTCTACCGAAGGTGGGAGTTATGATGTTGCCATACTGAACGTAGAAGAGGTCATTGATCAGTTTGGATATGGAATTGAAGGGTTTGCATATGGAATAAGAAACTTTTCACAATATATAAAACCGAAATGGCCAAATCATCAAATGGTTTTCATTATAGGGAAAGCACTTGATTATAGTTTAAATAACAAAGTAACCAACATTGTTTCCTACGTGCCAACTTACGGCCACCCAGGATCAGATAATCTATTGTTTTCAGATAAAGGACTGACATATCCCAATGTTGGAATCGGAAGGCTTGCAGCAAGGTCGAAGGAGGACGTGAGTAATTACTTACGAAAAGTTCGAATTCATGCCGCATTAGGAGATGTTGCAAATAAAACGGTTGAGGAAAGATTATGGTTAAAAGATGTCATTCATTTGTCAGGAGGAGATCCAGGGATAGAACAATCTTTGTACAACCATTTGGGTGAAATGAAAGACATTCTTGAAATGGGAAAGTATGGAGCTGCTGTGACAACATTTAGAAAGACTTCCTCAGATCCTGTACAAACAGAAGTTTCTCAAGAAATCATAAATAAGATTGATAATGGAATTTCACTTTTAACATTTTTTGGACACTCCTCTGCTGGAACCTTTGACTTTAGTGTTGAAGACCCTACCAAATATCAAAACGAAGGAAGACTGCCATTAATTTTTTCAATGGGTTGTCATTCAGGTGATATTCATGAAGCCATTAACAGTTTGAGTGAGAAGATGGTTATAACAGAAGATGTCGGAGCTGTCGCATTTCTTGCTTCTTCTGGAGCAGCATTTACATCATCGCTATCTGTTTTAGGAAAGAACTTTTATGATAAAATTGCTGACAAGTTTTACGGACAACCCCTTGGGTTGACATTGCAGAATTTAACTGAAGAGTTGTATGATTCTACAAGCACAAAAGTGAGAACATTACATGAACAGAATACCTTACACGGCGATCCTGCCATCGTTTTATTTACAGCAGAAGGTCCTGATTACGTCGTTGATTTCGCAACGGTTAAAACAGAAGGACAAGTTGGTACAACAGACGAAAACATAACTTTTAACTTTGATATTGTAAACTTAGGAACGACTGTTCGTGACAGCATCAACAACATGTTGATTCATAATTATGGAAGCGGATCAAGTGATACTGTTTACTTCAAATCATTGGCCCCTCCGAACAGGACCTCATTAAGTGTTTCTGTCGAAAACCCAGGATTTGCATCTCTTGGCAAGAATACGGTAAATATAATATTAGACATCGATAATAGAATCGAGGAATTTCCCAATCCCGTTGCAGAAGAAAATAATGATTTGACTAAAGCATACGCGAATGAAGGATATTGCTTTTTTGTATTTGACAATAGTGCCTTTCCAATTTATCCAAAGGAATTTTCAATTGTAAATGAAAAACAAGTAACGTTGAAAGCTTCTGCCAATAATGCTTTTGCAACGAAAGAATATTATTTGCTTGAAATCGATACAACTGAAAACTTCAATAGCCCACGCTTAGAAAAAGGAGAAGTGTTTTCTTCTCCAGGATTTATTGAATGGTCGCCTGCACAAGAACTTACTCATGAGACAGTTTATTATTGGAGAATTAGCCCGAAAGAAATGGAGAATACTGTCTGGAACTACAGTTCTTTTGTCTACCTTGAAAATGCATCGGATGGATGGAATCAGAGTCATGCTTACCAATGGCTAAAAGATGACTACGAAACCTTCAGCTATGATGAACCAAGAAGGGAATTTTTATTTGCAGAAAACATAAACGAAGTAAGAATAATTAATGGAACCTTTCCGGCACATAAACCAACGATATTTACACTCAATACACCGTATGAATATTTATCTTCTGTAGGTGATGGAGAAATTCCTGCAGGTGTATATATCTGTGTTTTTGATGGTGATACCGGATTACCATGGGAGAATGCGCCGAGCCCTAATGGTGGCTTGTACGATAGTGAGTTTTATACCTGGTGGGCCTTGGGATATCCAACCTTCCCATACAGAACGAACAATACAGAAAACAGATATAAAGCAATTCAGTTTTTAGAAGACGTTGTTCCGGATGGACATTATGTTGCCTTTTATACAATTCAAAGGTCAGATTTTGGAAATCCAAATGTTGGTTCACCCCAGGCATTTGAATGGGCTGATGATGCAAATATTAATCCTGACGGAAGAGACTTAATGACAGTCTTAGAATCAAATGGTGCAAAAAGAGTTCGAGAGTTGGCCCCTGATCCGCTACCGTACATCTTTGTGTATAGAAAAGGGGATCCAAGCTATGAGCCAAAAGAAATTATTTCTGATGATCTTACTGATAACATCGAACTTCAATTTAATATTGTTGGGCGATGGTTTGAAGGAAATGTCAGCTCGACAGTAATTGGTCCAGCACAAGATTGGAATAAATTACTATGGTCACTAGATGAAGTTAACTTAGAAGAAGATGAATATAAATTGGAACTTAAAGGAATAAAAGAAAATGGAGAAGAGGAAACGCTTGTTGAAAGCGTTGAAGAATTTGATTTTGATCTTTCTTTTGTTGATGCCAATATATATCCCCACTTAAGACTAAACTTGTTTAGTGCAGATTCAGAAAGCCGGTCTCCTGTTCAAATGGATTATTGGCGTGTATTATATCAAGAAAAACCTGAAGCCGTCTTAGATGTAAATCGAAAATTTGTTTTTGAAAGTGACTCTTTGTTTTTAGGAGAACCTTTTAAAATGTCAACACTGGCGACCAACATTAGTAACACAGACATGGACAGCTTACTGGTCCGATATACGATTGTTGACGAATCAAATAAAGAGATCAACGAGTACCAAACGCTTGCCCCTTTAAAGGCTCAAGAAACAACTGATATCATTTTCGAATACGATACAGAAGAGCTTCTAGGTGTTCAACAATTCAGAGTCGAGATAAACCCAGAAATGGCTCAACCGGAGCAGTACCTTTTTAATAATATCGGTATCAGAAACTTTAAAGTTCAAGGAGATCGTATAAATCCTATTTTAGATGTTACGTTTGATGGCATGCGCATTATGGATGGAGATATTATTTCACCTAAACCACATGTTAGAATTGACCTTCAAGATGAAAACGAATTTTTGTATGTGACTGATTTATCAAATTTTCATCTGGCATTGCAAAAGCTTCCAGATTCACAATCTTATCCGATTGACTTAAATTCACCAGAGATCTTGTTTACGCCTGCAGATAGTTCAAGAGGAAATAAAGCTTCAATAGATTATTATCCAGAGCTAGAAACAGGAGAATATATTTTCTACGCTCAAGCAGAAGATGCATCTGGCAACCTTTCTGGTGACCAAGATGTAGAAGTTCGATTTAGAGTCGTCGAAGACTCTAAGGTCAGCAATGTTCTGAACTATCCGAATCCGTTTTCTACGAGCACACAATTTGTGTTTACTTTGACTGGTTTGGATGTCCCTGAGGTGTTTACTATTCAAATAATGACGGTTTCTGGAAAAGTGGTCAGAGAAATCACCAAAGAGGAATTAGGTGAGCTTCGAATCGGACTAAACAGAACGGACTTCAAATGGGATGGTACCGATGAGTATGGATCAAAACTTGCTAACGGAGTTTACTTGTACCGAGTTTTTACGTCCACTAGTGGCGATAGTTTTGACCAGTTCTACAATGAAAAGATAGATGGATTTTTCAAAGAAGGCTTTGGTAAATTAGTGATTATGAGATAAACCCATTTTCTTTGGGTTAAATCGATAATCACAAATTGAAGGATACAGAAAATAAAAACATAAAATGGGGAATGGCGATATTTTTATCGCTATTCTCTTTTTTTCTTTTATACCTCAATTTCTTAACACCATTTATTCCAGGAGATGATTTTCTTTACCCTTTAAAATTTCCTGACCAAGGATTTTATGGGCAAGAAAAAATCACCTCTCTAGGAGACCTCCTGCAATCAACAGTAAATCACTATATAAACTACAACTATAGAGTTGCACCTCATTTTATACTTCAAGTATTACATTTTTTTCCTAAAGGGCTATTTAATATTTTAAATGTTTTAGTTTTTTTACTTATCCCCCTAAGTGTACTGAGAATTCAATTTCATAAAGACGGCCACCTAAATGCGCCTTTATATTTTATTGTATTATTATTAATCTGGTGCTTCCACTTTGACTTAGGCAGATCATATTTTTGGATGTCAGGATCATTGAACTATTCATGGTTGCTCATTCCCCAGTTGTACTTTGTTGGTCAACTGTATTTAAAATATTATAATATTCGAGACTTCAGCAAATGGGATGTTTTGCTCTCCATTCTTATTTGCACATCTAATGAAAATGTTGTTTTAGCACTCTTTGGAATTGCTTCTTTCTTGTTAATTAAAAAGAAGCTTGATAAGTTTTTATTTACTGCAACATTAGTTCTGTTAGCGGGAGGATTAATAATGTTCTTTTCCCCTTCCTTAGAAAGCAGAGCCGCCAGAGAATTTTTGCTTAATGAAAATTGGAACTATAAGATAATTGAGTTTGCGAAACGCACGATGTATTATACTTTAAAAAGCATTCCATTACTTGTCATTTATTTTATTTATAAAAAAAGAAAGGGCGAGAGAAATACACTTATTTTTTTTGTTGGGCTTTTATGTCTTTCTGTACTCCCAATGTTTTATGCCCCTCTGTTTGAGCCAAGGTCTGCAGTGTTTCCATTTTTAGTATTCTTAATGTTTCTGACTCAGAGTATTGACCCAAATAGAATTCGAAGTGTAACTGTTGTCTTTTTGCTATTAGCCTTAGGAATGCTTTTGGCATTTAACAGAAGCCAATTGTTTTTACAAAGCAAGTCTAAAAATGATTTTAATAGATTAGTATTAGAAAAAAACGCAAACTCAAAGTCTGAAGTGCTGTTAACTAATTATTGTTTCGGAATTCAAGACTCTGATTTAATATGTGATGATGTTTCCACAGATTATACATCTTTTGAAAACCAATCCTTGGCTAACTATTTTAACATAGAAAAAGTAAAACTAAGCTCACGTATAGAACCAGAACTCGAACTTCATGCGCTATTATCAGACTGCAAAATAAGTGAAATGAGAGATGAAAAAATACATCTTTCATTTGAATTAATGGAGGGCGTTATGGTTGATTCAATGTTTACAAAAGAACAGAATAATAATTTAGCGGTAATAATAAAACTATTAAGTAAAAATAAAATAGAAGATTTAAGTATCGTTGTTAGAGGTTCTAGAAGAGGTGTCAATAAATACAGGCTTTTTGATTTATTACCTTTATTTGTTAGGGTTCACTTTTTAGACTTTTTAGAAAATGAGGAGCCGTTTACAAATTGCAATGGTGCCTATTATTCGTATAGCCACATTGATATTGTTGATCGTTATGATTATATTATTTTGATGCTGTATGCAAAGAAAAGACACGCAGTCATTGGAGAACCTATTATCCTTGATAATAAGAGATAAGAGACATTAACGCATCACTATAAAACTTCTGTGTCCAGTTGGTATATTTAAAACGTTGGTATTTTCCCCAGATGGGAATAGATGAAGTAATGGCTCCTTTATTTAAGATGCGAAACTTTCTTTGTGATTTAATAAGCGGATTCATTAAGTCAGGAATTGTGTTAAAAAGTTTCGTATTACCATTTTCATTTATAATTCTAATTAACAGACAGACCAATTGGGCATTTCCTACACTACAAACAAAAGTTTTATTGGCTTTCCAGTCTTCGTTATATTCACCGTAAAACATGTTGTCTTTAAATATCGTTGATTCGACTATAGCAGAGACAGAATCACTTGTTTCTTTTTGCAGTGCTTTATCATTCAGCAAAAGGGCAGACTCCCAGATCCCTCGATAAGTATAAATTAAATTATGAGTGAGAGCGAAAGGTGTATTATGAAAGCTAAGCTTTTTAAAGAAATGATTTTTATTTTTAAGCTCAAGCAAATTGGTGAGCAACAGCAGGGACTTTTTATGTTCTTTATTTGTTGTTTTTTCGAATAGAATCAAAGCCCATACTATTCTTGTGTAATATGCAGGATTATAATCCTCTACATAATTACCCACAACAAAATAACCAATGTCATTCATGCAGGCAATAAGATAGTTATAAGTCTTTTTAGCAATATTTAGAGTGCGTTTACTCTTGTTATGAATATATATTTGACAGAGACCTAAAAGTATCTGTGAAGAGTCAAATACAAGTGACTTGTTTTCATTTCTTGATATTTGAAAGCCGCCATTTTCAAACTGTATAGACTCAAAGTATGAAATCTGCTTTTGTGCCAAATCAAGTAATGATTGGTCACTTAATACTTGTGATGCATTGATTAAAGTACCCAAAAGGTATCCAGTCGTTTCTGGATATGGTTTGGACCAATTACCTAGAAAACCGGAAGAAGCAGAGGACCCTAAATTGTTGTTGACCTCAAAGCTTTTTTTAATCCAAGTCATATTCTCTTGGAGTAGATGCAACAATCCATCCTCGTTGACGATAAAATTTTTGAATGGGTTATTGTCAACCATACTATTGAATAAAAGGAAGACGCTTAAATTTAAATATAAACCGTAGAATCGGCGAGTGTATTTTCCAGACTTTATAATGAGGCGTAAGTTGACCACCAAAAGCTCTAAAGAAATATTCTATTTCCTTTATCATGCTGCCTTCAAAATCAAACGTTTTTGTATTGCAGGTTGTTATATTGTGCCAAAGTAAATGAGATAAAGCCCCTATCTCTTTTCCATCAGGGTTAAAAAACCCACAAACATAATAACTAACGTCTTTATCATAGGCGATTATTGAGCCCGCCATTACTTTACCTGTTTCTTTATGTTCACAAACGGAAATCTTGCAACCATCAATTTCCTTTAATGATGAAGTTAAAGACGCTAATAGTTTTTTTTGAAACGGATTGTGTCTGCCTCGGAAACTTTGTTCAAGGTTTTTCCAAAACCGCTCAAAATCAGACGCTTTAATAACACAGATCTCTCTAGATTTTTTAATGTTACGCCTTACATTTCCTTTTAAGCCATCCCACAGCTTTTCTTTTGGAGCGTCGGCATTTATACGATAAGTATATCTTGTTGATAGGTTGTATTTCTGCCACAGTTGAACGAGACAGTTTTTAATACTTGGATTATATTGTTGATAATAAAGATCATGTTTTGGTAGAAGAGAGAGTAATTTTTCTGTTACTCTATTTTCAAAAGTAATTTGCGAATGATCCTTTTGATTTTCTTTATAAAAAAAATGAATGCCATTATAAAAGGTAATTGGAGGCATTAGAATTAACTTAAAACCTTTGTAGTTTCTTTGATGAAAAACAAGCACACCTTCTGGGTTGCCATCAGTGTCTTTAGCAATAACAGCATCCCAACTTCCTTTTAAACAAACAGCATCCATCCACTGAGGTGTAAACTGAATAGGCAAATCTTTTTGCTTACTTAATGCTATATATGCTTGTTTGTTATTAATTAATAATTGCTTTAGTTATGAAAGAGAAATATGGTTGATGATCTTAGTGTATACATCATTAACGGAATCTTCAACGGTTTGGTCTGCCGTTAGTATTTCAACTTCAGGATTTTCGGGAGCTTCAAATGGAGAATCTATTCCAGTAAATCCTTTTATTTCACCGGCTCTAGCTTTTTTATAAAGGCCCTTAACATCTCTTGCTTCACAAACCTCTAAAGGTGTGTTAATAAATACTTCTATAAAATTTTCAGGACCAATTATTTCTTTGGCCAAATTTCTTATTTCGATTGTTGGACTAACAAAACTGTTGATGCAAATTATACCTGAGTTGATAAACAATTTAGAAATTTCTGCAACCCGTCTGATATTTTCCAGACGGTCCTCTAATGAGAATCCTAAATTTTTATTGATTCCAGTTCGTGTATTATCGCCATCGAGAACTTGGACAAAGTAACCTTTAGAAAATAGTTGCTTTTCCAGGTTTTCTGCTATAGTGCTTTTACCTGAACCCGAAAGTCCTGTAAACCAAAGAACTTTTGCTTTTTGATTTAAAAATTGCTCTTTATCCTTTTGCGTTAATAATCTGTCAAAAATGGGATGAATGTTTTCCATAAAATGTTAATCGTTTGATGACATAATACTTTTATAGTATTTCTTTATAATTACATAAGAAGTAGATAAAAATACGCCAATAATTCCACCGAGGATTAAATAAAAAAGTAGGGATCTATTGATGGGCTTAAGTGGTAACAATGGATAGTCAATGACCTGAATGTATGGTGTTTTGTTTTCCAGGGTCAATTGTGCTAATTGCAGTTGCTCTTCAGCCTTACCACTCATATATTGAAGCTTCTGTTTTTCCGCACCTAATCGGTTTTTTTGAAGGATGTCTTTTTTCCTAAATAAATCTCTGTTTCTATCTTCAAAATTAGCAAGCTTGTATTCAACATTGGCAAGCGCATAATTTATAGAATCATATTTTTCTTTGATAATGTCGTGATCATACTTTTGTTTTTCCGTTGCCTTATCAATATAATATTCACTCAGGTTTTCGAATAACTTATTTGCTAACGCACTGGCAAGAGAAGCGCCCTTAGTTTGAACATTGAGTGTCATAATTCCAGAAAGTTCGTTGTATTTACAAGACATTATACCTTTCTGATTATTGTCTCCGGCTAAAATAGAATGAACCTTTTTGAGGGCCTTATTTTCTTTTGTTGTAAATACTTCGATTGAATCGTGCGTAAACAGAAAGTCTTTAAGGTTTAATGAATCTTCAGATACACTAAACATGCCGTTATCACCTTTCCACTCATTATTGGCTTTCATCTCTTTTATAAGATGGTTACCAAGAAAATCCTCTTCATTTTCAATCATGACAGTATCGAAAATTGCTCTTTGCGTGATTCTTCGGGACTTTGAAAGTTCCAGTATCTTATCAAGATTAGATTCTTGTGATCCTCCCAAACCAAATTGACCCAAGATGCTTGTTAATCCAGAATAACTGCCGCCCTCATCTTCATTTATCATAAAGGTAAGTTGGGCATTATATTCTTTAGCTTGATTAAAAGTTAGAAGGCCAAATAAAAGCATAAAAAGAAGTCCAATAATGCCAATAAACTTCCAAGATTTTAGGCAAGCCCTAAAGTATTCTTGAATTTTAAGGATAAAATCCTTTAATGAAATGTCTGAATCGAATTCATGGCTCATGCCCAAATTTAATTAAAGCTGTTGTTTCAACGTAGGAATAGTAAAGTAATTTTAATAATCAATTGATGTGTTGCTAATATTATAACGAAAGCCCATTCCAAAATAATTGTTGTTTACGTCCTCAAAAGATTCATTATTATCACTTCTTATCTTTAAAAAACCATCTAAATAAAGACCGTGCACAAATTCATAACTAACTGAAAGGTCTAAATTGGTTATTGTACTTTTTGCGCCTTGTAACAACGTGTTATCGAAATTCGCAAACCGGCTGTCGTTGTTTATAAGAATGTCTTGACCAAAGTTTTCCTCGGTATTTCTTCCTACTTGAGTATAAATGAATCTTCCGTTAATAACCATTTTTCCAAAAGGTTGATATCTAAGATTAAGTATAAGTTCAGCAAAATTTGCGCCTAACGGATGCGCTAATGCTTGATTGTTATGACTAAAGCTTGAAACAGCTAAGGCAGGAAATGTTGGACTAGAAACGTTATGGGAGTAAGTATAAGGTCGGACTACGTTATATTCTAGATTTAAATCAAGATTTTCTATGCCAAGAAAGTCAAAGTTTTTAAAGCCAAATTGATAACCAAACTTATTTCCCCACCAACCAGGATTATTAAAAAACTCACTTGTTTTAAACTCGTCCAAAACCAATTGACCATAAAGGGAGGAATTTTTTAATAAGTGCCAGTTAAAGTTTAAACCAATTATAACATTGTCAGGGCTATCTAAGAAGAACTCTACTGTCCTATATAAAATTACAGGATTAAGGTATTGAAACTCAAAATGATTTTCTCTAGAAAAAACAACAGTTTCGAATAATCCAATTTCAAACTTATGTGATGGTTTAAAACTCAAATAATGAGTAGCCATATATTTTTTCGGTAGTAATTCGTCTCCGACCATAAATCTTGAAGATCCAGTATTTAGTTCAGCTAAAATGCTTTGATAGTGAATCTTCCAAACTCTGACGTTAAATTTTAAATAGAAGTAGTTATTGGAAAAATCACTAAGCAGTAATGAGCGAATGCCATTTCCAAAAAAATGTCTGCCATGACCAAGCTCTAGCTGGCTGTTTTTCGAAATCCGATAACCCAAATAAGCGTTTGCATTTGAAAAGTCAAATCCATTTTTTATGTTAAATAACTTACTGTCAAAAAACTTATAGTTTCCTTGACCAGGAATGCTTTTATATTTTTCAATATAGGCCTCTATGTAGTTAAAGAACTTAGCTTGATTTTCAAAAAAGGAAGAGTAAAAGTAAAACTTGTTATCTAGTTGGCCCCAGAGTTCAATGCCACGATGATTAAGGTAAATCGATTGATCATTTTTGGAATCTCGCCCAAATTGAATATTAATAGTAGGATTTAAGACAAAACTAAAATCTTTATGTTCTACTTCGAGAAAGTGTGCTTTGTTTAAATAAAACAAGTTCCAGAATCCGTGATTGTCTTGAACCAGAGAGTCAGATTTTAAACCTAACGTATTGATAGAATGTGACAAATTGTATTTATCTGAAAGACTAAGAGAAGATTGCTTTAGGTTTAATATTGAATTATATACATCTCCATGTGCTAGCGGCCTAACCGACCGATGTATAATAGTATCGTTTAAATACAAGTGATTTATTCTATCTGCAAAATGATCGAGATTATCTTTTCTATTAATGTAATGAGTTTGAGCATATGACATTGTGTTTGCAAAAAAAATCGCAAGACCAAACGTTATCACACATAATGAAAACCTATACTTTAAATTGAAGTAAAAACTTTTTAATATAGTCATTAAATTCATTTTCGCCATCATTCAAAAAATCAACTTCTACCGGCAAGGCGAAGATCGGTATTTTGTTTTGTATAAGATAATCTTTGTGTAGGGAAAGGCGCATAGCGTCCTTTTCTGTAGTTAGAAATAGGGTGTTGTCAGCACTTTGGTCATACATTTTTTTAAAATACTCCAATTCCATATCAGAAAAATAATGATGATCCTCGTACTTCACGATGTTTTCAATATTTGACTTTGACTCCAAATACTTAAGAAGGTAATCTACATTAGCGATAGCCGAGATTAAAACGACATTGTGCTCTTGGCTGAGATTCACCTTTATTGATTGATCAAAAATGTAGTACGGTTGAGCATAATTATATTTTGAAAAAAACAACTTTTGATGAGGCAGAGGATTTATCTTCTTTGTTATTTCTGCTTGTTTTTCAGCTGAAACGTCGTTATCACATTTGGTAACTACAATAACGTTTGCTCTTTCGTAAGAAGCTCGAGGTTCCCTTAACCTTCCTGAAGGCATTAAGTAATCATCAGTAAATAAGTTATTGTATTCTGTCAAAAGAATATTTAATCCAGGTACTACAGACCTATGTTGGAAAGCATCATCTAATAAAATAGTTTGTGTTTCAGGGTGGCTTTTTATAAGTAGAGGAATGCCAATGTTTCGGCTTTCTGAAACAGCAACTGGAATTGAGGGATATTTTGTTTTAAACTGTAATGGTTCGTCGCCACTTTGTTTGACGTTGTCATTGTTGCTAACCAATCTAAATCCTTTACTTTTTCTTTTATATCCTCTGCTTAACGTTGCTACGTTAAGATATGGTGAAAGCAGTCGTATTAAATATTCAATATGGGGCGTCTTTCCTGTTCCGCCAACGGATAGATTACCTACGTTTATAATTGGAATACTAAAACTAGTAGCTTTTAGTAATCCTGTCTCATAGAAAATATTCCTAAGCGAAATTATCCCCGCAAAAAGTATGGAGAATGGAGACAGTAAAATGATTGCAAACCAATTCTTTTTCATTTAAACAGGATATCCTGACCAATTTGACATTGAAGACATTTTATTCGATCGCAATATTGCATTTTTAATTGAATTAATGCTTGTGTTTCTGCAGCAGAACCAGCATTAAAACCTAATTTTTTCCAGTTGTCAATAATAACGTTTTTCTCACTAGGAAGTTGGGTATAAATTTCCAATGCAATTTGTTTTAGCTTTTCAATCATTTTAATCTTACCATATGAAAAAAGGAGCGGGACAAAAGCATTTATTATGATAGAATAGGCTGTTTGCTTTCCAAGCATTTTTTTGGAATATTTTGAGGTTTTACCAGGAACATAGTGGGTGTCCCAATAGGAAGAAGTTGATACAGAAAGCAAGTCTAACATTGATTTTATTGAAGGGTTTTCAATGATATTTCTAAACATCTTCGGATTTTTATAATAGATGTTTGCAAGTTGAGCAATCCTTATGGAAGGAAAATTAGATGGTCTCATACGTGCAAAACGCCATTCAAGACCACCCATAGGAACCAGTTTGTGTTTGGTCTTCAAAAAAAGGTACTCCTTATTAAGTGAACTTAAATATTCGTCATTGGAATTGAGCATGCCAGCCTGACCAAATAAAAGGGCCTCACATCGATTCAGTGTTTGATTGTTTTTACTTAATAGTTTATAAGGAGCCGCAATTGATAATTGTTCGAAAGCACCTTGATTTACCTTTAAGCCAAGATATTTTAAAAGTAACTTATAGCATACATATTCCCAATCATTGTTTGTCATTTTTAAATACTGAGATATGACTTCAGATTTATTTTCTAATCTTTCAATGAGTAGCCTTTGAAGATAAATTGTCTTCTTTAATTCATCTACTTGATGGATGTTTTTTACACAAGGAACCCAGTCTGGATTAATTAAAAACTTATGATATCGATTTAATAAGGATAAATCAATTCTATTCTTTAACGCTAAAGTTGGAATAGTTGATCCGCTTTCAGATATTATACCTCCATCATCTTCATAGACAACGTGGAGAATGACATTATTATAATTAGGATCAAATTGATGTTTGTGTTTATTCCAATCTGTTGACTTAATGTGGATTTCTACATGTCCTACCCAGGTTGTTTTTCCTATTTTAATTGTAGCATTTAAAAAGTCTGGCCCAGCATTAAAATTATGATGACCATAGTCAACAATTTTTATCTTTTCATTTCGGGTTGTTTTTAATCTGTTATGACTAAAACGTTTGAGTTTCCAAATTGCATGGAGCAGTTCTTCTTTCATTTTCACCTATTTTATATAAATGAAATTTCATGAAAAAAGTAAACATGTTTCAGGGGTAAACCCTATGGAAATGATATTAAAGTGCTAAAAAGAAATTAGGAATTATTTTCGGGTAAACAGGTTGAAGCTGAAGTCGTGCGGGTTTTTCTCATCTGCCTTATGTTTTTCTTCCCAGGTATGATTCCAGTTACTGAAGTTTATTTCAGGAAAAAAAGCTGTGCCATTTGGAATGTCAACATCAATTTTAGTGAGATAAAGTTTATTCCACAGGTCTTTAGTTTGTGTATAGACATTACTTCCTCCTATTATAAACAATTCTTCCTGATTATTTTTCTTAGCCTCAAGAATACCTTCTTGAATAGAGTGTACAGTTATGACACCAGAATGGTAAAAGGAATTTTGACGCGTTACAACAATATTTGTTCTACCAGGTAATGGACGACCTACAGAGTCAAAACTTTTTCTACCCATAAGGACATTGAAACCCAGAGTAGTTTTTTTAAAAAACTGCAAATCAGCAGGCATATGCCAAGGCAAGTCGTTGTCAACGCCAATAACATTATTATTTCCTACGGCAACTATTGTTGATATAATCATTTTATGGATTGTCTACTAAATTTATTTTTTGAATTCTAGATTCAAGTTTGACCCTTTTAATTTCTTTCTTTAAATATTTTTCTATCACTAAGCTGGCAATTGGTGCTGCGATGTCACCACCAAAACCTGCGTTTTCTACATATACAGCTAATGCGATTTTAGGATCATCTTTCGGAGCAAATGCAAAAAAGACAGAATGATCTTTTCCATTACTTTGTGAATTTTCAGAAGTACCCGTCTTTCCACAAATATCTACACCTGGCAAATAAGCTTTGTAACCTGTGCCTCGAGTTATCGTTTTGTGCATGCCTTCTATAACAGGTACAAAATGTTCTTGATCGATTTTAACACGGTTTTTGATTTTATATTTTTCATCAATTTCAACTGATGGAGAACTAAAGCCTTTGACTAAATGTGGCTTGTAATACCAACCTCTATTAGCGATAATAGTTGCAAGGTTTGCCATTTGTAATGTCGTTAGTTCTAATTCACCTTGACCTATGCCAATTGACATAATATATGTTGAGTACCACTTTCCTTCTTCTTGGCGATATAAGTATTTGTAATAATCTGATGTTGGAACAAATCCAGGAGATTCAAAAAACAAATCAACACCTAGTTTTTGACCTAAGCCAAAATCATTAAGGTGCCCAGATAAGGTATTAAGTCCAATTTCTGGTTTGTAGAATCCATCCTTTTCAATCAACGCTCTTACCATTGAGAAAAAATAACTATTACAAGAGTGTAATAGCCCACTTTGAATATTGTATGGCGTTTCGTGCTCGTGGCAACCGTACTTAAACGTTTTGTATTGATAATATCCTTGGCATTGAACGGTTTGTTTCGGACTAAAAACACCTTCTTGAAAAGCAATTAATGACAAAACAGGTTTGAAAATTGATCCAGGCGGATATCTTGCAGCAATGGCTCTATTGAGTAATGGTT
This sequence comes from Saprospiraceae bacterium, assembly GCA_013001975.1. GTDB lineage: Bacteria > Bacteroidota > Bacteroidia > Chitinophagales > Saprospiraceae > RFSX01. The sequence continues at coordinate 89,129 of JABDKX010000007.1, forward strand.
TTTGTTCTTTATCTGCAGTTAACTTAGCAAAAGCTTTGCTTCTGTCTTCATCTAAGTTTAAAGCGTTGGGATCATATGAAGGTGTAGAAACCATAGTTAGAATTTCACCTGTACCAGGTTCTAGTGCCACGATACTTCCCCTTTTATTTTCCATCAATAACTCACAATATTTTTGTAAGTCTAAATCAATTGTTGTGATAAGATCGAGACCTTCCTTAGATAAAGAATCTAATTTTCCTTCATTAAAAGAAGAGACCTCTCTTCCTACATTGTCACGTAGTAAAAACGAAAACCCTTTTTCACCTTTTAGTTTGTCTTCGTACTGTTTTTCTAAACCACTCATACCAATAAAGTCACCTGCTTCATATGAATTGTTTGAAATAGAAATTATATTATTATCAACTTCGCCAAGATAACCCAACATATGAGGGCCGCTTGAATGAGGGTAGGCGCGAATATTTCTAATCAATGGATAAAAGCCAGGAAACTGAAATAAGTGTTCTTGGAAAGAAGCATAAACCTCAGGATTAATCTTTGAAAGAAAAGTAAAAGGCAATGCTTTATGATACCGTTTGTCTTTCCAATTTTTATCTAGGTTTTTTATAAAAGTCTCTTTATCAATTTGCAACAAACTACAGAAAAGGCTGGTATCCATATTTGGGTTCACATTTCTGTAAACGACTTCTAAGTCATAGATTGGTTTGTTGAAAGTTAAAAGCTTTTCATTTCTATCATATATTAATCCACGAGCAGGATAGATAGTTTGTTTATCGAGAATCGTTTTTTCTGCAAGTTTTTTATATGTATCGTCAAAAAGCTGAAGCTCGGCTAATTTATAAATAAGGACGACTGACCCTATAAAAAAGCTTAAGATTATTGGTAATTGTTTATTACTTAGTTTAATCATTTAATTAACAAACGCTAATACTTTGGATTAAAAATTAATTGTCCTACAGTTAATAAAAATAATGACGCCATAAAGCTAAATATTGTTCTCAACAAAATTTCTTTTATATAAATAAAAGAAAATGCTTCCAAGCTGTATAGCAAAAATAGGTGCATAAATAATAGAATGCCAATGTAACTTAAAAACCAAGGAATACCGTAAGAAAAAGACGTTAGTCCTGTTTTTCCATATCCTTCTGTAGGAGAAAGCAGATTTAGAACATAAATTCTCATATAAGCAATGAATGTCGTAGTAAATGCATGGACACCAATAGAGTCATAAAAGAGGTCTACAAAAAACCCTAATGAAAACCCGACAACAACCAATAGCGTCTTATTCATTTTATATGGAAGCAGAGCAATAATCAGAGGGTAAATAGTAAAATGGATATAATTAAATTCACCAAAGGTGATGTCTATCCTTTTTAAAAGGACCAACTGTATCAGCAAGATTATAATTGCACGAATAATATTTCTTTGCCAGACTTTATTCATTTTCTAATCTAAGTAAAGTATCTTTTTCCATTGCTTGTAAATATTTTATAGCATATACATACTCAACAGCACCTACATCTTCTTTCATTTTGACTTTAATTTTATAATTATTACTTCCTCCAATGAGTGAATAAGATTCAATAGTTCCTATATGAATATCTGGAGGGAACGATATAGAATAACCGCTTGTGCTGATTGAATCCCCAACCGCTATATCAGCATGCTTAGGGACATCCACCATACTGAGCGATCTAACATCGCCTTCATCCCATATTAGGTTCCCAAAATAATTTTTAGAAGTTACTTTAGCACTTATTCTACTCTGACTATTTAATACAAGTAAAACGGTGGCAAAGTCTTTTGATACGGTTTTAATAATGCCAACCACACCATTATTTGAAATGACACCCATTCCAACTTTTAGACCATCATTCTTGCCCTTACACAAGGTCATGTAGTTGTTTCTTACATTAATAGTCTTATTACAAATTCGTGAAGGTATTAATTGATAGTTAAACGTTGTGTCCAGTTTTTCAAACCTTTGAAAAGAGTTGTTTTTAGAATCTATACGATAGTTGATGATCGTCTCAAGAAGTTTGGCATTTTCTGTCAACAAACTATCATTAACTTCTTGTAGTTCAAAAAAGTCTTGTATTTTCTCAACTTGTTTAAATAAGTTTCCTGATAACAAATTAGAAGAGTGTGCCCAAATTTCTTTCTGACTTTTGTTATAGTTGATAATTAAAAAGAAAGCAATTAACTCTAAAATAAGAAATGCAATTAGTGCGCTGTATCGTAATATTAAAGTTATGAGGTTACGCATAGCACCAAGATAGATTAATTATAAACTCTGTCGGTCCATTAAAAATGTATACGTATCTGTATTTTTTAGTGCAAGTCCAGTTCCAATTACAACAGCCTTTAGAGGATCTTCTGCAACGTGTACATTTAACTTTGTTTTCTTCGCCAATCTTTCGTCTAAGCCTCTAAGCAATGCTCCACCACCAGTAAGGTAAATGCCGTTTCTATAAATATCTGCAGCCAATTCCGGAGGTGTGTCCTCCAAAGCTTTTAAGACAGCTTCTTCAATTTTAGCAACTGACTTATCTAACGCTTCAGCTACTTCATGGTAATCTGTCATAACCTGCTTGGGAATTCCCGTCAATAAATCACGACCGTTGACGCCAACTGGCTCAGGGGGGTCATATAAATTCTCAACAGCAGATCCAACCTTAATCTTTAAGTTTTCAGCAGTACGCTCACCAATTAAAAGATTGTGCTTTCTTTTCATGAAGTCGATGATGTCATTGGTAAACTCATCACCTGCTGTTCGAATTGATTGATCTGTAACAATACCCGAAAGGGCTATAACTGCAATTTCTGTTGTTCCTCCTCCTATGTCAATAATCATGTTTCCTTGTGGCGCCTGAACATCTAATCCGATACCTAGAGCGGCAGCCATAGGCTCATGTATTAAATATGTTTCTTTTGAATCTACATGGTCAGCAGAATCGAATACCGCTCTTTTTTCAACCTCTGTAATTCCAGAGGGAATACAAATCACCATTTTTAAATGAGAGAAAAACTTTTTTCTTTGGCCTATCATGTCGATCAAACCATGAATTAGACTTTCAGCTGCTTGGAAGTCTGCTATTACACCATCTTTAAGCGGGCGAATTGTCGTTAAGTTACTGTGGGTTTTTTCGTGCATCTGCATAGCTTTCAAACCAACAGCTAAGACCTCTCCTGTCATCCTATTCACTGCAACAATGGAGGGTTCATTGATAACCACTTTTCCATTTTCAATGATCAGCGTATTGGCTGTGCCCAAGTCAACAGCTAATTCTTGTCGAAAAAAACTAAATAATCCCATTTATAATGTAGTCTTTGTAATGTCTTAATAAATCAAATATTATACCTAAAAAGTTCATTCGGGGAGTAAAAAGTGTTCGTGAAAAATTCTATTTCTTAATAGAACGTATGGGAGTTAAGATTATGACTGCGATATTAATATATTATTTATGATCATTTCAACTTTTAGTAAAGTTTCTTTCAAATCAACTATAGAAAATTGTTTTTATTCAAAAACAAAAACAGATTCCTGACTTGATTTTATTTTTTGAAACAAAACACAGAACCTCAACAACTTATACATTTAATAACCTTTATGTGAATTTATTTAATAATAGCATAGGGGTAAATCCTTTTTAAGGTGTCTATATATCAAAGGGTGTTATTTAAGGTATTAAAAGCGTTTTCTCATTTTGAGAGAGCGCTTTTTTCATTTGTGCTTTTTTGACAACCAGCTGACAAAAATGTCACGTTACTTTTTTATATGCCTTCGTCTAAAAGGTGAAAGAGTTTATAAAAGGGTATTAAAAAGCGGTAATCCAAATGTGGGTGAACCGCTTTTTCATTTTTATTAAGTTTTTTTTTCAAACTATTTTCCTATGTAAATAATTAATGGTCAAAGCCATACATATATAAGTACCTTTTGCTTAAGAGAAAACTTCAAAATTAAGTAGGGGTAAAATGACAAATAGCTGTCTATATATCAAAGGGTGTTATTAAAGGTATTAAAAGCGTTTTGCTCTAAAGTGAGTGAAACGCTTTTTTCATTTTACCTTTTTTCATTTGAATCTGAATCAATAATATTCAAGCCACCATTGCCATTATTGCAGCCATTTATAAAGGCATAAAATAAAGCGCCTTGTTTTATTTCAAATCCTGCCAACAAATTTATTTCTATTCCTGAATCATAATCAACGATAGCGAGTGAGTCTAAAACCTGAAAGGCATCAATAACGCCATCTGTTTCATAATCTTTAATGCTGTTGATCGTGCCTGTAAGAGCACCATACCCTCCTTGAGCGTAATCAACTGGGCTTACATACAAAGAGTGTGTTTCGTTAATTTTTGAAATACATCCTTCAGCGCTTTCTACTTGTGAAAACAAATAAGAAAAGTTACCTTGACTAATTGGAGAATGAACCAATTGTGCGAGACCCGTATTATCAGAAACCAATGTTTGGTCGCCACCGTTATTTATATTATAGGTTATAGTAAAGCTGGGTACTCCTCCAGTTGCAGTGGCATCTATAGTTCCATCAGTGCCATTTATACATAACATGTCATCTCCTGAAACCTCTAATTCTGGTCTTTCATTTGCCTTGCAATAGAGATTATATGTAAACGTGAAAACACCTCCTCCTCCTTGATGTGCAAATGTGTTGTTTGAAAAAAGAATGGTTTCATTTGTACTGCTATAGTCATCGTCAAAAGTAGAATTGTAAGTACAGTCGTTTGAACCGCCATCATCTTCGTGGGTTATGACATTTATATTATCAATAAAATTTTCTCCACAGAGATTACTGCCAAGTTGAATAACCATTGGATAAAAACCACAAGTACTATTGTTTAAAAACTCATTGGGACTATCTGATTCCCCAGCAATGTCAACTTCAAAGAAGAATGATTGTCCTTCAATTTCAACAACCCACTCTGCAGTATTATTAAAAATCCCATCTGAAGTAGGAGGGAAACTGATATTGGTAATTTCCATTGTGATTGTGTAGTTTAAAGAATCGTCACAAGATTCAAAAGGTGGTTGACTGAGTGCCAAATCTAAATCGACTGTTCCCCACCCATGATCGTCATCTCTGTTTGGAAAAAAATTGCTGGCCGCCATCATTTTAGCTACAATCTGTGCACTATTCATACTTAGGTCGTTGCTTAAAATCAATGCAGCCTGACCGGCAGTGGTTGCGGTGGCACAAGATGAGCCTCCAACATAAGTGATTGAAAGATCGGGTTCACCAAGTGTAACACCGTGTAAACTTGTATTGCTTACACGTTCCATTTCGACAACAAAATCAACTTCAGGTCCATCATGACAGGTTTCACATCTTTCATAAGGAGCACTTCCTTCTTTGACTCCAGTTACAGCAACGGTCTCATTCATGTCAGCAGGAAATATTACGCCAAAGCCATTGGTTATAAATGTAGAGGTGCCAGCTGCAGCAAAGATCAACTTGCCATTGCCTTCTGCATACGCAATAGCATCTGCTACCATACCGTTAAAAAACAAATCTCCTAAAGACATGCTGATTATATGTACAGTTGTATCGGCAGCATGAAATAAGGCGTCACTAACGCCATCCTTTTCTTGGGCGGTATTAATTATTACATCTTCTGTACATCTGTATGAAATAAGATTGGCTTTATAAGCAACGCCTGCTGGCGTATTATTAAAGCCTTTAGGCCCGACAGCCAGACCAGCCATTGATGTACCATGTCCACATTGGTCTTCCCATCCATCATAAGGACCGCCTATTGTTGGTGCAAAAAAGCCTTTTTTAGTAACGGTTCTTCCAAATGATTCTCCCTCGTCAAAATCAGCATTTAGTTTACTTTGAGTAGGGGAGAGGCCTGTATCTAAAATAGCGATATTTACACCTTGTCCTTTATTAGACTTGTTCCAGCCATCCTGGGTGTTGTGATTGATGTTGTGCCATGAAATGACGGCTTCGGGTGAAACACCAACAGTATCGGCGGGCTCAATAGGAATTGTGACCGGAGAACACCCTGAGTCGCTTTTTAAGAAGGATTGTCCCAATACAAATGTCATAACATCAGTGTACCGAACAGTATTCAACTGTCGAATACTGTGCAATAAATTGTAATCATAAACTTTGACACAAAAATATGGTCGATTTGAGTTGATACCCAATGGATATTTATTCACTTCAATATTACTTATGTTATAGTAGTCATCAACTAATTGCTTAACTTCTCTTCTTGCTTTATTCCACGCTTCACTATTAAAGTTTTGATCGAAAAACAGGGATCTCGATTTCATTGAAGGAGGTGAAAAACCGATGACTAAAATGGAATCCGAATTTAATAAGCCTGACATTATAATCGTATCAGATTGAATAGACCAATTAAATGTTTGTTGGGTTTCCTGAAGATGAGTTTTTATAAAATTATCCAGCTTTTGTTTTTTAAGAAATGAGGTTTCTTGTCCTAATAAAGACCCTTTTCCTAAAAAGAAGAATAATGATATGAAACACAAAAATTTATGCATTTCTCTAAGTTAATAAAAAGAAAAAAGAAACTAAGAAAAAACCTCTGAGAGCAAATCTTCAACTTTACCTAAACCAGTTATTCTAATATTTAAATCCTTAACTTTTAGTCCTTTCAAATTATATTTTGAAACAAAAATTTCTTCGAATCCAAGTCTTGATGCTTCCTCGATTCTTTGCTCTATTCTATTAACCGCTCGAATTTCTCCAGTAAGACCAATTTCTCCAGTAAAGCAAATTTTGCTGTTTACAGGGATGTTCTGTAACGAAGAAATAAGTGCGGAAGCGATAGCAAGATCTATAGCAGTATCAGTAACCTTTAATCCACCAGCCATATTTAAAAAGACATCATTTTGACCGAAAAACAAACCAGCCCTTTTTTCAAGAACAGCCAACAGCATACTTAATCTTCGCAGATCAAAACCAGTTGCAGAACGTTGTGGCGTTCCATAAATAGCTTGACTTACTAAAGCTTGAGTTTCAATTAACATTGGTCTGAGGCCTTCAATAGTAACGGCGACACTGCTGCCACTTAATGACTCGTCACTTTGCGATAGGAGTAGCTCTGATGGATTTTGAACTTGCCTTAACCCAGTAGACTCCATGGCATAAATACCCATTTCATCCGTTGATCCAAAACGGTTTTTTTTGGTGCGTAAGATTCTATAGATATGATTACGATCACCTTCAAACTGTAAAACCGTGTCTACAATATGCTCCAAAATTTTTGGTCCTGCAATAGAGCCTTCTTTATTTATATGCCCAATAATTACAACGGGGATATTACTCTCTTTTGCAAACTGTTGCAGATCGGTCGTACATTCTCTGACTTGTGAAATACTTCCGGGAGCAGATTCTATTAAAGGGGAAATGATTGTCTGTATAGAATCAATTACTACTAAATTCGGTTTTAGCTTTTGTGCAGTAATAAGAACCTTATTCAGATTGGTTTCTGTAAGAATATGACAGTCTTGGTTTTCAATTCCTATTCTATCTGCACGCATTTTTATTTGTTCAACACTTTCCTCGCCAGAAACATATAAAATTGGAAAATTACTTTTTAATGCCAATTGAAGTAAAAGGGTAGATTTTCCAATTCCCGGATCTCCACCAATAAGTGTTATAGAACCAGGAACCAAACCCCCACCTAATGTTCTGTGAAACTCTAAATCCTTTATAGGAATCCTATAAAGGTTATTTTGCTCAACATTTTGAATTAAAACGGGAAGAAGGTCTTTGTTTTTCTCTAAATGCCAATCAGATCGTTTCTTTTCTGTGGAAGAAGGTTTTGTTATAATTTCTTCAATAAATGTGTTCCATTCACTACAAACAGAACATTTCCCCTCCCATTTGCTGTTTTTATGGCCACAATTGGAACAAATAAATACTTTTTTCGCTTTCATATATAGAATAGAGAACTAAAATTATATTTTTATTAAAAAAAAAAGATCTATTATGTGACTTTTTAAAAAAACCTCGTCAAAAGGGTGTATTAGGAAATTAAGACACATTACTCTAATAAAAAGCAAATTTTTATAAAAGAGTTTTAAGATAGATTGTTTTCAATTGGTTTTTTGGGGTTATGCAGGGTACTCACGAGCTTTCGTAGGTGCCCTGCTCTTATTTTGTAGATATAAGATGATTACGTTTTATCATCAAAATGGTCCCAACCTTGAGCCTTAAGTGGATGAACATTTCCCCCTGTAGTATGAAGTTTGATGCCATCTTCTTTTTTTACAATCTCACCTATAATATAAACACTTGGCATAAGTCGAATCTTTTCTAAATCAGATTCATCAATGGAAAATAACAATTCATAATCTTCCCCACCATTTAATGCTGTGGTGATCGGATCCATTTGAAATTTAATAGCCATTAATTGTGCTTCTTGATTAATAGGAATTTTGCTCTCCTCAACAAAAGCACCTACTTCGGAAGCTTTACAAATGTGCATGAGATCAGATGCGAGGCCATCTGAAATATCGATCATAGATGTTGGTATTAGTTTGGCATCTTTGAAAATACGAATTATATCTTTTCGTGCTTCGGGCTTTAGTTGCCTTTCAAGCAAATACTTTTGTTCTTCTAAGTCAGGTTGAATTCCCGGATTGTTTAAGTAAAGTTGTTTTTCTCTCTCAAGAATTTGTAGACCGAGATATGCTGCGCCAAGATCTCCTGTGATACATAAAATATCTCCTGGTTTAGCACCAGAACGGTATGTGATTTCTTTTTTATCAGCGGTTCCAATTGCGGTTATACTGATTGTCAATCCTTTAGGTGAAGATGTTGTGTCTCCTCCAACCAGGTCTACATTATAAATTCTACAAGCTTCTTTAATTCCTGCGTAAAATTCTTCTAGCGCTTCAACTGAAAATTTACTTGACAATGCCATGGAAACAGTAATTTGCTGAGGAGTTCCATTCATTGCATATATGTCTGACAAGTTAACGACAACAGCTTTATAACCAAGGTGCTTTAAAGGCGAGTACATCAAATCAAAATGGATGCCTTCGACAAGCAAGTCTGTTGAAACTAAGAGGTTCGTTTTTCCGTGTTCAATAACGGCAGCATCATCTCCTACACCAAGAATGGAAGATTTGTTTTTTAAGTCAAAACCAGAAGTCAATCTGTCGATTAAATTGAATTCACCTAGTTGGTTTACATCTGTAAACTTTTGATCAAAATTACTCATCTATTTTTTTATTTAATGCTTGAGAAACGATGTTCCAAAGATTGTCATTTTTGGGGAATTGTGCTTTATATGTTTTAAAAGACTGACTTCTATCCTTAAAACTTATTTTATAACTGTGGAGGTTTATTGACCGATCTTTATTTCCTCTCCTTGCGCCATATTTTACATCTCCTTTTATGGGATACCCAATTGAAGATAATTGACTTCTTATTTGATGAAATTTTCCAGTATTGATTTTTGTCGCAATGATGGAGTATCTATCTAATTTTGCCAAACATTTGAACTCTAAAGAAACCGGATCATAGTTTTCTTTTTCTTCATTTGAAATGATTGACTTACGAAGTCTTTTATCATGACAAAGAAATTGATTTAAAGTTCCTTCCTCTTCTTCTATAAGTCCTTCAACTAAGGCTATGTAAGTCTTCTGCACTTTTCCACTTTCTTGAATTGATTGGTAGTGACGGTTGAAAGCTTTTGTCTTAGATAAGATTGTTAGACCACTTACAGGTCTGTCAAGCCGACTAAGCAGATGGAATTTTTGCTTTTTCCATTTTTGTAAGTAACTAAGCAGATTGGGCTCACCGTCATTAATTCCAGATTGAGAGAGAATACCAGCTGGTTTGTTGACAATCAAATAATCGCTTTGATTCTCTATTATTTCTGTTCTTTTTAAAGGGTTTACCTTTTGTTGTCCATCCATTACTTTAATATTAATCTACTTCCTCGTAGTCTGTATATTCGGTTTCGTTGTCTTCTATCGCATCTTTCTCTGAAGAATCAAGACTTTTAGGCATATAAATGCGATAAGCGGCATATAATAGTCCACCAAGGACAAATAGTTTGATCATTTTATACTCCTTTTTATGTGGTTTAACATTTTTAAGTTTTTTAATGTGACAGCTAGTTTACATAAAATCAACTTTCAATTTCTTTAAATCCAAAAGAAAATCTACCTTTGTAGGGACTTTAACACCCTTAAATATTCTATCGCCCCGTTAATTTATTAGCGGGGTTTTTATTTACATCCACTTTTCTTTACTGATTTCTACTTTTAACAACAGATAATTTTTAAGTTCTTTCGCCATATCGATAGCAATTTCAGGAATTTTTATAGAACCTGAGGCCGAGTATATCGTTAAGCTTCCCAATTTTCTTCTTCTTTGAAAAGGTGTTTCGGATATTTTTATGTTTTGAATTTTGAATAAAGGCATTGCCGTTGATTTTCTTCCAAAGGTACCACCATCTATTCGCAATAGTGTATTACCAAGTCCAAACTTCTTTTTTTTAAAAGATAGATAGGCGCTTCCAATTGCCAAAAAATAAAGAAATGAGGTATACCCAATCCCAGAAAAGTTTTCGAAATAGTAAAACATAGTAATTATAGGAAGAAAGATATAAGACCAAATAAACAACCTTCTTGTAAAATAATAGTGATTAATACTATTGAGCGGAATTAAATTCAACTCGTTATAATGCTCTTTAAAAACATATTGTTGCGTTAAACGAACATCATTTTGAGTTAAACCAACGACCTTAAAAGATTTCACTTCTCCTACCTCCTGACTTGCAGCTTGTTTCATCAGTACTTCATAAATGTTTGACATTTTCTGAAGGAGATTTTGTGACCACCTTATTGATTGAATCTTTTCATCTTTCGCAGCACGCTCTTTTTTATTAAATAACCCAGAAACAATCACAAACCCTTCACCCTTTCTGTACATGTGGAGGTTATAAAATTTTAAAACAGTCCGTGTTAGAGAAATAAGAAATGAAACAATAGCAAAAAGAATTATAACAACAAGCACAACGATTAGAGATTGTACTAATTCTTGGGCTATTGGCATATAACTCTCAGATTTTTCTAAGATTTCGACACCAAAGTCTTCTAAGCTATCGAAGACATAAAAAAAGAAAAATATCAACACACCACCAGAACGAATATGATTTTCTGTGATTCCTACTTTTAATAGTTGACCGATCCCTAATTTGAATATTATCTTTTTTTCCTCATTAGTTGCTTTAACTTCAGAGACTTTATTTGAGGTCGATTTGTGTTTTAAAATCTTTTCGTTGAGTTGTGAAGCTAAAGTTAAATCCAAAGCATTTAATTGTAATTCATTGCCAGCACTGCCAGCAGTATCCATGTTAAGCTTGACAACTTTAAACAGCTGATGAATAAGATTTTGCTCTGTATTTACAGATTGGATTCTATCAAAAGGGATTTCAAGTTTTGATTTTTTAAAGACACCTTGTTCAACTACAAGCTTATTGCCATTTATATAAAAATAATACTTGAAAAAAGCGATGATACTGTAAACGGCTCCTATGACGGCAATTATTATAATACTGTAAATAAACCACGGAGACTTCATGGCTTCGCCTTTAAATAATAAGACGACGAAAACAGGGATTAATTGTTTAATGATGACCTTATATAACCGATACATTATAATTAATATCGCTGCATAAGATTGCCGAGTGGGCTTGCTAAAATCATATGGCTCACTCTTCTTCATCCATGCTTGTTTTGCTTACAATAAATTGTTTTAGCTTATTAGCATTGGTTGGATCAAGTCCTGGAATAGTCAAATCGCTGCTGCTACCTCCAGCGGTAAAAATTTTGAGACGTGATAAGTTAAATCTTCTTTCAATGGGACCTTGATCAATTCTGATGTGTTGTACGCGATTAAATGGAGCTGTTGTTGAACTTCGCCAAAGCCAGCCGGAATTATAAATAACATCCTTTTCCCTAACAGCATATTGCTTAAATTTAAATCCAAACGCTATTTTTAAAAAAGAAGTAATGGTTCTGATAGTAAAAACAACGCCAGCGATCCACAAAGCCAACTCAGGAAGTCTTATCTGTTTAATTAGGAGTAGGGCAGCCAATATACTTCCCAGTAATAATGTTGATACAACAAAATATACATAGAGGGCTGCCTTGTAACGGTTTTCTAATGGATGATATTCTAAATCCTGAATTTTAGGAATATCACTGATATTTATTTGATTATTAAATGTTGCCATTTACGTTATTTCGGATTCAATGCTTTCTAGTATTCTGCGACAAGTCTTTAAATTGTTGACCCCATCCTTAATAAGGATTAAGTGACTTTTAGATTGCTTTATACTTAACCCTAATGCTGGTCCTTTTGTTGATATAAAATTTATAAACTTCCCAAAGAAAGGCGTTTCATAAAAACTAGATTGAGGGTTTCCTACAAAATAGCATCTGAGCTTCCTTGACTTTAAAGATAATCTTTCTATTCCCATTCTCTTACAAATCCATCTCAATCTAATACCATTAAACAATTCATCAACTTGATATGGTATAGGGCCAAACTTATCTTTTAATTTATCTCTTAATTTTATTAAGGTCTCTTCTTTTTCGATATTCCCCATTTCTGTATAGATAGACAACCTTTCCTGTATTATATTTATATAATCATCAGGAATGAGCATTTCGATATCAGCATCAACCTCTACTTCATGAACAAAAGCCCGATCCTCTGTTTTTTCATCCTTAAACAGCTCTTTAAATTCAGTTTCTTTTAATTCATGAATCGCCTCTTCCAAGATCTTTTGATAAGTTTCATATCCAATATCAGCAATGAATCCGCTTTGTTCACCGCCCAATAAATTACCTGCGCCTCTAATGTCTAAATCGCGCATAGCAATGTGAAAACCACTGCCTAAATCTGAAAATTCTTCAATTGTTTTTAATCTTTTTCTAGCTTCAGAAGTTAGCGTTGAACTTGGAGGTGAAAACAAATAGCAATATGCTTTTTTATTTGAACGACCTACCCGACCTCTTAATTGATGCAGATCACTCAACCCAAAATGATGTGCATTATTTATGATTATAGTATTTGCATTTGGAATATCTAGCCCTGTCTCAATAATATTTGTACAGACTAAAACATCATATTTACCTTCAATAAAGGAAATAAGCGTTTTTTCTAAATCCTTTGAGTCCATTTGACCATGTGCCATTCTAACTTCTAAGTCAGGACAAACACGCTTTATCATAGCAGTGATGTCAGGTAAAGATTTGACCCTATTATGAACGAAAAAGACTTGACCACCACGCATAAATTCGTAGTAGATAGCATCTTTAATTAGCGCATCATTAAACACACGCCGTTCTGTATGAATAGGCTGACGGTTTGGTGGTGGTGTTTTAATTAGTGACAAATCACGAGCGGCCATTAAAGAAAACTGTAATGTCCTAGGTATAGGTGTTGCCGTTAATGTTAAGGTATCAACATTAACTTTAAACTTTCTTAATTTTTCTTTTGCTGCTACACCAAATTTTTGTTCTTCATCGATTACCAGAAGACCTAAATCTTTAAACTTCACATCTTTACTGAGTAGCGCATGCGTCCCAATGATCAGATCTAGATTTCCTTCTTCTAATTGTTTATAAATGAGTTTCTTTTCCTTAGATGTCCGAAATCGATTGACGTAATTAACATCCACACCAAATGGTTCTAGCCGGGATTTAAAAGTTTTGTAATGTTGCAGCGCTAATATTGTAGTGGGCACCAATATGCCAACTTGTTTTCCACCCAAAACAGCCTTGAATGCAGCACGAATGGCTACCTCTGTTTTACCAAAACCAACATCTCCGCAAATTAATCGATCCATTGGATATTCCTTTTGCATATCTTCTTTGACAGCAATGGTTGCATCATACTGATCTGGCGTGTCCTCATAAATAAAAGAAGCTTCTAATTCGTTTTGTAGATAATTATCTTCCGGAAAAGCAAATCCTTTTGAAGCTCGTCTTTGTGCATATAGTTTTATGAGCTCTTTAGCAATATCCTTTATTTGCCTTTTTGTTTTTCGCCTTAAGTTCTTCCATGCTTCTCCACCAATCTTACTTAGCTTAGGCGCCGTTCCATCTTTGCCAATATATCTGGAAATTTTATGTAAAGAATTTATTCCAACATACAAGACATCATTATTTAAATAAATTAATCTGATTGACTCTTGTTCTTGACCATTGATGTTTAACTTTTCAAGTCCAGAATATTTTCCAATCCCATGATCGATGTGGGTAACAAAATCTCCCGGCCTTAACTCTCTAATCATTCGAAGATTAAGCGCCTGCTCCTTAGTAAAGCCTTTTTTGAGTTTGTATCGATGAAAACGTTCGAAAATTTGATGGTCAGTGTAACATGCAACCTTAAGGTCTTTGTCAATAAAACCTGCATGAATTGAATGAACCACAGGATGAAAAACCAAATCTGTTCCTAAATCTTCAAAAATATTATAGAATCTTTCTATTTGGCGATTATTGTCAGTAAACAAGTAAGTTTCTGTTCCAGAGCGCTTCTTTTGTTCTAGATCATCAATTAGAAGTTTGAAGTTTTTATTAAAAGTGGGTTGAGGTTTGGCGTTGTATTGAATCTTATCATCAATCACAATCTTTTTCTCTCCTTTATTGAAGAGAATAATATTATGCATTTCAAGTTCTTGAATAATTTGACTGGGAAGAATGAAAGCGCGTTCATCCAATAACTTTTGGAGTGCGACATCTTCTGTAAACTTTACTTGTTCTGCATAAACAGCTGCTTTTTGCTCACAAGAAACCAAAGTGTCAACTAGTAAATCCAAATCTTTAATCCAGACAGTTGTACTTTCTTTAAAAACGTTAAACAATGACACTTTTTGTTCTTGTCCAAATTGATTACTAATGTTGGGTATAATGGAAACACGTGCGATGTTTTTTAAGGACAACTGTGTAGTTGGATTAAACAATCGAATGCTTTCCACTTCATCATCAAACAATTCAACACGATAGGGCCATTCATTACCAAAAGAAAAAATGTCAACAATCCCTCCTCTGATAGAAAACTGACCAGGTTCGTAAACGAAATCTGTTCTTTCGAATCCATAGCCCACGAGCACTTCGATTATAGTGTCAACATCTAAGGTTTCGTTTTTCGCAATGGTTATTTTTTGTGATTCTAAATATTGAGGGTCTACAACTTTTTCGAAAATAGCTTCTGGATATG
Organism: Saprospiraceae bacterium; assembly: GCA_013001975.1. Lineage (GTDB taxonomy): Bacteria > Bacteroidota > Bacteroidia > Chitinophagales > Saprospiraceae > RFSX01. Next base: position 104,365 of record JABDKX010000007.1, read on the forward strand.
TGACAAGGACTTCTTTGGCATTGTAAGCCGCGTTAATTTTGTTTATTGATTCTGTTCTTATAAGTACATTGTTATTGTCAATGTCTTCGAAGAATGCAGGTCTTTTAAATGAATCTGGAAAGAAGAGAATAGTTTGTTCTTTAACAAATTGATCTAGTGTATTTTGAATGTATGCGGCCTCTTCTTTGTCAGAAGCAATGATAACATGAGAGCTATTTGTAGAATAAAATATTGCGCTGAAGACAAAGCAATCCAGGGCGCCAACTATCCCGTCTAATAGTAAGCGTGAAGGCTTATTGGTGTTAAGCCCATCCAATATTTCTTGGGTCTGTTGTGCACTTTTATAATGCGCCAACAGGCCTTCTAGATTACTCAATAGACCTGAATCTTATGTAATACGTAAAAACAATGGAGGCTTAAGCCCAGCGCATAGCATATACGTATGAGGTAAATAGAAATGGTAATGTAACCCAAAACCATTCCGGTAATACTACTAGAAAGCCTATGCAAGCGATTAAAGAAATCACAAAGGCTATCCAATATGTTTTTGTAGATTTTATTTCTGTACTCATCAATTTTACAATTGTTGCGCAAATTTATAATAAAGTTTCATATTAAACACAGCCAGCACGTTGAAATTTGGTAACCCACCAGAACGACAACCTGACAGGTCCTCAAACATCAGATCTCTGATATTACATGACTTGTAAAGCAAGGACCTGTCAGGTTGTATAAGTTGAACACACCAATATTTTATATTTCATGTATTTTTGATGCTCATGAATACGACGATTAAAAAGAAATATAATGCAAAAGTTCTTTTATTTGGAGAGTATACAATAATTGATGGAGGTTCGGCCCTATCTGTTCCTTTCTCGGAATTTTCGGGCCATTGGTGTGAATTGGAAGGGCGTTCGCTTATTCCGTTTTTTAATCATCTCAAATCTATAAAAAAGTCAAATCAAGAAAAATTAGATTCAGCAATAAACAATAATTGGACATTTTGTTCTAATATTCCAATTGGCTATGGTTGCGGAAGCTCCGGAGCATTGACAGCAGCTGCTTATGAATCTTTTTTTGATCAAGAGGCAAATACACTTAAGGATGAAAAAGTAGCGCTGGCAGAGATCGAAAATTTCTTTCATGGACAGAGTTCTGGATTAGACCCTTTAGTAAGCTTAAAGAATAAACCAATTCTTGTTAATGACAGATCGATTAGTACTGTTGGGCTTACCAGCCTTAACATGGCATTTTTTCTAGTAGACTCAAAACGTAAACGAAAGACGAGCGATTTAGTAAAGGTGTATAATCAGAAAAAGGCGGAAAGTGCGACGTTTAGAGAAAACATTGAAACTTTGAATAAGCATAACGATCAAGCGATTAGTGCGCTTTTGTGTGGAGATAAGTCAAATCTTTTGGAATGCTTTAGAAAAATAAGTCAAATACAATGGGAGTACTTTCAGGAGATGATTCCTGATAATATAAAACCAATTTGGATTAAAGGACTAGAAACGAAGGCTTACTATATAAAACTTTCGGGAGCTGGAGGAGGCGGATTTTTCTTAGGTATAGGTAATTATAATGGAGAATCCATACAATTAGACTTTTAATTTAACCTTTTACCATTTTTAAATGCAACAACTTTTGCATAAGGAGCAGATGATTTAGTAAGCTCTTTTTGTAATGCTTCTGCATCTTCTTTTTTTGTATAAATGCCGATGTAATATTTATTATTTGCATCGAAGGATTCTCTTCTTATATAAATGTCATTATACAAACGAAGAATTGCATTTTTAAAAATTCTTTTTGACCCCGCAATCTCTACCGAATAGTAAATACCATCGCGTATTGACGAATATATTTCAAACTTTGGATCCAAAGCAAAAGGCGGGATACTTTTGTCTTCGAGTAAGTTGTCTTCCAAAACAATTTGTTCGTCGTCATAAATTTGAATGTCTATTCTTTTATTCCATTTAATTATAGAATCGACCTCAATGCCGTTGATATCTTTTTTAACAAGGGGGTAATTATGTGCTACACTTAAAATTGAAATTTGCTCATCAGAAACGCCATTTTTCAAAATATAATCTGCTACAGACAAAGCGCGTTTTAAAGTGTTATACTGAACGTATTCAGGCAAGCCCATTTCGTGGTGATCTGTATGAGAAGAGATTAAAATTGACTTATCGGATTCTTTCAAAACGTTAATAATGTCGTCAAGTTTCAACTTGTTAATTCCCGTTGTTAAATCCTGACGATCGACATAAAGTAAGGTAAATGGATTAGCAAAGTTGTTTTTAGTTTTTGATACAGGTATAGTTTCTTTTTTTGTGTCAAGTTCCAAAGGATTGTTTTGTTCTAAAGAGTCTATTGGAGCTAAATCAATTATAGTGTCAGGATTAATAGGCGTTTGGATTGGTAATTTCTCCTCAGCGACAAAATTACTTGATGTATCTGAAACATTATCTTCAACGTGAACAACTTCTTTTGGTTCTTTGGCCTCTACAACTAAAGTGTCTTTTTTTACAATTTCAGCTTCTTTTTCTAATGTATCTTTTAAGTCTTTTAACTTCGTTTCTGTGGTTGTCCTGTCTTCAACTTGACTTGTGGCGATAGTATCAATAACTGATTTCTCTGGCAAGTTCTCTGTTATTAATGAAGTATCTTTTTCAATGACATCAATTACTTTTGTATCCCTTATAGTGTCTTTGTTTTCAACGTTAATGACAGCTACCTCTTCTTTTTGACCAACCTTTTTGACAAATTGTTCTTTATGATAGTCAATAAATTCAAAAGTTATGGAATCTCTTAATCCCATGTTTTTTACATCTTGTAAATAAGCAAAGTATAAGTCATAGCCTCCAAGACCAGTTTTTCTGTCTGAACTAAACATGGCCATATGTCCAGCAGCATCGATATTAAAATTAATTTCGTTACCACTACTGTTGATCCCATTACCCATATTTTGAGGTTCGTTCTTGTTTTTGATATCACAATAATAGATATCAAAACCTCCAAAGGAATATGGACGATTTGATGAAAAGTAAAAGTGCTCCATATTGTTAGAATAAAATGGAGACCTTTCATCAAATGAAGAATTTATTGCGCTACCCAAATTAGATGGTGCGCCCCATTGTCCATTTGCAAACGTTATAGAGTAAATGTCGTAACCACCATAACCATCAAACTTGTTTGAAGAGAAAACCAAAACATTATGATTGACAATAGTTATATCAATTGCGTCTTCAAAAATCTCTTGAGGTAATGTAATGAGAATATCATTTCCTTCTTCATCGAAACCTGCAAAACGAGTAAGTTGTTGAGACATTCTATTTTCTTGAAACAACAAAGCGTTGCCTTTACCGGAGTCAATATCTAAAGCGATATTGTTGTAACCATTGTTAAAAGGTTTTTCAGTTAGATCATAGGTTGACCACACACCATCTTCACTTAATACATAAGCATAAATGTCAAAGTCTGATTTATTTCTATTAGTTGAAAAATAAAAAAGATTGCCAAAATTTGGACTTTGAATTGCATTTATTTCATCGAATTGACTATTAACTTCTTCACCAAAACTTTGAACCAACGAGCCGGTTCTTTTTGTAGAATTAAACGAGCTAAAAACACAATTCTTTAATTCAATTTCGGCTAATTTGTAATAGGGACTAGATTTTTTACTTTGATCAAGAAACTGTTTATAAAAAAATGCAGCTTCATCAAAAGCATTGAGGTGCTGTTTTGATTGTGCCATTTTCAAATAAAGCAAAGGAGAAGCGCTTCCTAGTTTTTTTGCTGAAGTAAAATCTTTTATAGCATTATTTAGGAGGTTGTAGTTGAAATAAGAGACACCCCTTTTAGTTAAGGCATCAACATCATTATTAATTTCTGGATAGTTCGAATAATAGTCGATGGCCTTTTCATATCGACCCAGATCAAAGGCTAGGTCAGCTTTAAGCAGGTATTCATTTTGAGCTGTGATCTGAATACAGATAACAGTAAAAAATAAAAAAAACTTAATTCTAAAGATCATGTAGTAATATGCAAGTTAAATTTTATTTACACTTCTCTATTCGGATCAAAAGCCTCTAGATAAGTTGAAATACGCTTTAAAAATGAGCCTCCTAAAAAGCCATCGACAACACGATGATCATATGATAAAGACATAAACATCATTTGTCTGATTGCGATAACGTCACCAAACTCTGTTTCAATTACAGCTGGTTTTTTTCTTATTGCACCTAAGGCCAAAATAGCGACTTGAGGTTGATTAATTATCGGTGTTCCCATTACGTTTCCAAAAGTTCCTACATTAGTAACGGTGAAAGTACCACCTTGTATTTCCTCTGGTTTTAATTTATTTGTTCTTGCTCTGTTGGCTAAGTCATTAACTTTAGTTGTTAATCCCGGTAAATTTAAGTAGTCCGCATTTTTTATAACTGGAACAATCAGGTTGCCTGACGGTAAGGCAGCAGCCATTCCTATGTTTACATCTTTTTTTACAATAATATTATTCCCATCCACAGAAACATTAATCAGTGGAAAATCTCCAATGGCTTTCACAACGGCTTCGATAAAAATAGGAGTGAATGTTATTTTTTCTCCATACTTAGCAGTGAATGCGTTTTTGTTTTTTGATCTCCAATTAAACAAATTGGTTACATCTGCTTCAACAAAAGAGGTAACGTGGGGAGAAGTCTTTTTTGACATAACCATATGGTCTGCGATCAACTTTCTCATCCTATCCATTTCAATAATCTCTGTGCCCCCTTGACTTACCCCAACTGAAGAAGATTGAGAAGATAATTTAGAACCAGATTGTTGTTGAATAACAGGCGCCGCACTGACACCAGATTGCCCTCTATTTGAAACATAGTTTAGCATATCCTTTTTTGTTACTCTTCCTTTTGACCCACTGCCAGAAATGGCATCAAGTTCTGCTTGACTTATATTCTCTTTTTTCGCAATACTTTTTACCAATGGAGAGTAGAACCGACCATTTGAAGTAATAACAGATGTTTTTGATGAACTACTTGGGGCAGAAACAACAGGACTTGGTTTTTGTGGAGCAGGTTTAGGTGTTTCTATAACAACAGGTGCTTCTACTGTAACTGGTTCTGCTTTTGGTTTATCGCTAGTGTCAGAACTGGTTGATGATTCTTCACCTTCTGTACTTATAATGGCAATTACTTTTCCTATTTCGACGACATCATCTTCTTTGAATAAAATTTCAGAAATAACACCATCGACAGGAGAAGGAATTTCGGAATCTACTTTATCTGTAGCAATTTCTAAGATAGTCTCATCTTCTTCTACACTATCCCCAACTTTCTTAACCCACTTTAGGATAGTCGCTTCCATGATGCTTTCTCCCATTTTGGGCATTATCAAATCAATTTTTGCCATTTAGTATTAGGTTTTGAGATGCAAAATTACGTGAATTATCGCATTAAAACTCCAATTTTATTGACTAATGTGCAATTCAATCAAGATCAGCTTACCCTACACTTATCTAGGTGTTGTTTAAAACAAATAACCGAAGCAAGTTCATCCCAGCAGTTGCAGTGTAGTGTATATTTCTTAACCGCTCTTTAAAAAGAGTCAGTTTTTTCGTTTTATAATTTTCTAGCGTACCGTATGCCACCCAAATCGTACCAACTGGTTTGTCAGGAGTTCCGCCATTTGGCCCGGCTATTCCTGAAATTGCAATGCCTATATCAGTTCCTGTTTTATTAAGCAAACCAGACAACATTTCAATAACGGTGGCTTCACTTACCGCACCATGATTTAACAAAGTCTCCGACTGTACATTAAGTTGACTTTCTTTAATGTGGTTGTCGTAGGCGATTAAACTACCAATGTAATATTTTGAAGAACCAGGAACAGAAGTAATCCTATGAGATAAATAACCACCTGTACAACTTTCTGCGGTTGATAATGTCAAGTTTTTAGATATAAATAAATCTTTCAGCGCATCTTCTATTATAACAGAATCGTATCCATAAACATAATCACCAAGGCGCGAAGAAATTTGATTGACAAATTTGTCAACATGAACAGTGTTGTCATTTTGGGAACTCGACATCACACGCAAACGAACTTGACCAGAACTAGGAAGAAATGCCAAGCTTATATCCTCAGGAAATGTATCCGTAATGTCTTCTATTTTAGCAGCAATCCTTGTCTCGCCAATACCAATCGTTTTTATCGTCCTTTGATATATGTTGTTTTCTATTTTTCCTAATTGAGGAAGAATAGGAATAATACTGTTTTTAAAAATCCACTTCATCTCATGGGGAACACCAGGCATTGAGATTATAACCTTGTTGTCTTTTTTAAACAGCATGCCAGGAGCTGTTCCGACATTATTTGTTAACAACTGTGCAGTTTCAGGGATTGTACTTTGGATTTTCACATATTTAGATATTGGCAAATTTCTTTTAATAAAGTACTGTGAAATTTTGTTGTATAAATTTTCATCAAAATAGGTGCCTACATTTAAAAATTCTGCAATAGCAGCCTTTGTAACATCATCTTTTGTCGGACCCAAACCACCAGTCAGAAGAATTAAATCAGATTTCAACATAGCGTTTTCAATCGACTTTTTTATGGATTCTTTTGTGTCAGCTAAAGAAATAATTTCATTTACTGGAATGCCAAGTTCTGTTAATTTTTTCCCCAACCAAGCAGAATTAGTATCAACAATTTGACCAATCAATATTTCATCTCCAATCGTTAATATACTGCTCTTCATAATCTTTAATAGTTAATGTTATTTATAACAAACTTAATTGTCCGAAAGTTGAAAGCTTCTAATTCTCCAGAAATATCAACCAATAATTTACCTTCTGCAGACACACCTTTTATAATACCATAAAAGCTTTCATTAGAATGAGTATTTATAAAAGAATGTTTTTCATTTATCCTATATAAATGTTTAATATAATCTGTAAAAATAGCTTTCGAATTTATTGACAGGATATTTAAAAAAGAAAGAATATTTTTTTCTAATCTTTGAACCAACTCTGCTTTATTATATGTTTTTTGAGTGTGCTGTTTTAAACTTATGGGGTTTGGAAGATTTTGAGGAAAAGATTCTTGATTGATATTAAGTCCAATTCCTATAATGCTGCTTCCTATTAAACGGCCTTTAAGTTGATTTTGAATGAGAATACCAGCAACTTTTTTATCGTTAATATAAATGTCGTTTGGCCACTTTATTGAAACACGTCCATTATTTATAATAGAAGAGACAAATTGATGAAGGCCTAGCGATATGGCCATATTTAAATAAAATTGATGTTGTACATCTAAGTTTTGAAAGTGAAAAGCATATGACAAAGCAAGGTTTTTACCTTCGTCATTGAACCAATTTCTGCCAATTTGTCCTTTACCATTGGTCTGATTGTAAGTATAAACACAAATATTGTCTTGTGGATTGTTTTTTGATAGATAATTGGAGAGATAAGTGTTGGTTGAATCTATTGATTCGAAATAAATGTATTTTTCAATAGAGATAGTATTGATGTGGCCCACTTTAGAGATTGAATTTGTTTAATTTTGAATTACGCTAAATAAAAATAATAATTGCAGAATAAAGTAACCGTAGACAATCCCGCAATATCAAATTCTGAACTGACAGATGTAATTGTGGACTGTATTCAAGATATTAAAGGTAAGAACATTATTAAAATGAACTTACAAAAACTAGATGATGCGCCAGCTGACTATTTTATTATATGTGAAGGAGAGTCCAACACTCAGATTGGGGCTATAGCTGGTAATATAGTAAGAAGGCTCAAACAAGAATATAATATAAAACCATCGCATGTTGAAGGCAAGGAGGTTTCGAATTGGATTTTGGTAGATTATTTTGACATTGTTGTCCATGTTTTCTACCCAGAAACAAGAAAGTTTTATGAAATTGAAGACCTTTGGAGTGATGCCGATACTACGGAGTATCAAAATATATAGTATTTATTTGAACCATCTTCTCTAAAATCATTTATAATGAGAGAGATTGAATTGATTAAGATGGTTTTCCAAACTAGAAAAAAGAAAAATGACCGATAAAAAAGGAGATAAGAATCCAAAAAAATTTCCAGTAAACTCCTATTGGCTTTATGGCTTAATTATTTTTATAATTCTGGCCATGAATGTAATCACGCTTATCAGTGGGAAAACAGCCGATTTAACTACTGAAAGATTTAAGGAAATTGCTAGGAAAGGACATGTAGAAAAAGTTGAAGTTGTCAATAAAAACTTTGTCCGTGTTTACTTAAAAGAAGAACACGTAAGCAAGTATGAAGAACTAAAAGACAATAAATTTAAATTTCAACAACCTCATTTTGCCTTCCAAACTGGGGGACAAGATTTTTATGAAGTTGTCAAAGACATAAACGAAGATAAAGTATTGGTAGATCCGATTTACAAAACGGAGACCAATTATTTGAGCCAAATATTATCCTGGGTAATTCCATTTGCCTTAATAATTGGATTGTGGGTATTCTTTATGCGTCGTGTTGGATCAGGAGGTGGCGGTCCTGGAGCCCAAATATTTAATATTGGCAAATCAAAAGCTACGCTTTTTGACAACACTGATTCAAAAGTAAATGTCACTTTTAAAGACGTTGCAGGATTAGAAGAAGCCAAAGAAGAAGTGATGGAAGTCGTTGACTTTTTAAAAAATCCAAAGAAATACACATCTCTTGGTGGAAAAATTCCGAAAGGTGTTTTATTAGTTGGTCCTCCAGGAACTGGAAAAACATTGTTAGCAAAAGCTGTTGCTGGAGAAGCAGGTGTGCCATTCTTCTCTATATCGGGATCGGATTTCGTAGAAATGTTTGTTGGAGTTGGAGCATCTAGAGTTAGAGACTTGTTTAAGCAGGCCAGAGAAAAGGCACCATGTATCATTTTTATAGATGAGATTGATGCCATAGGTCGTGCGAGAGGAAGAGGGGCTATGCAAGGTGGAAATGACGAAAGAGAAAACACCCTTAACCAACTATTGGTTGAAATGGATGGGTTTTCAACAGATAAAGGTGTGATTTTGATGGCTGCGACAAACAGACCTGACATTCTTGATAATGCTTTGATGAGGCCGGGAAGGTTTGACAGACAAATAGGAATTGACAGACCAGACTTAGTAGGAAGAGAAGCTATTTTCAAAGTTCATTTGAAAAACATTAAAGTTTCTGAGGAAATGAATGCAGCTACTTTAGCAGAAATGACCCCAGGGTTTGCAGGAGCTGAAATTGCAAATGTTTGTAACGAAGCGGCATTGGTAGCGGCTAGGAGAAATAAAAAAGCGGTTGAAATGTCAGATTTCAATTATGCCTTAGATAGAGTGATAGGTGGACTAGAGAAGAAAAATAAAATTATATCTCCTAAAGAAAAAGAAATTATAGCATATCACGAAGCAGGACACGCTATATGTGGTTGGTTTTTAGAGCATGCATCACCATTGGTAAAGGTTACCATAGTTCCAAGAGGAATTGGCACCTTAGGCTACGCTCAATACCTTCCAAAAGAAGAATATATAACAAGGACAGAAGCGTTACTTGACCGAATGACAATGACATTAGGTGGTCGAGCAGCAGAAAGAATTGTTTTTGACAAAATATCAACTGGAGCACAAAATGATTTGGACCAAGTTACCAAGATGGCTTATTCAATGATATCTGTTTTTGGAATGAATGAGAAAGTTGGTAACGTTTCTTTCTATGGCATGGCGCAAGATAATTTTACAAAGCCATATTCTGATGAAACAGCAACCTTGATTGATGATGAAGTTCGAAAGTTAATTGATATTCAATATGACGTAGCTCAAAATCTTTTAAAAGAGAAAAGAGCAGAATTGGATATTTTAGCCAAGCAACTTTTAGAAAAGGAAGTCTTGTTAAAATCTGATGTTGAAAGATTGATTGGTGAACGGCCATTCCCTGAAAAGGAAGAGTTTGTGTCAAAAATATCTGATGATTCTAAATTTAAAGAATTGTTTGATGATGCGCCGACAGAAAGTGTTGAATCGTAAACTTAATTTGAGATAATTAAAAAAGGGGATGACTAAAATTAGTCGTCCCCTTTTTTATTGAAGCGTATATTGTTATTCAACAACAGCAATAGATCGATCAATTAATCGGAACCCATTTCCGTGGATATTTACAATTTCTAAATTTTCATCTTTACTAAGATACTTTCTAAGTTTGGTAACAAAGACATCCATACTTCTTGCAGTAAAATAATTATCTTCTCCCCAAATTTTTGTTAATGCTTTGGAACGAGGAAGAACATCATTTTTATGAATACAGAACAACCTCAACAAATGTGCTTCTTTTGGAGATAAGTTTTCTTTTTCCTTATTGCCTTCTTTATCTGTGTAAGTAAGAATTCTTAATGGGTAATTAAAATGAAAACTACCAATATTAAATTCTTTCACATCTTCTTCAACTTCTTGCTTGGCTCCCGAACGTCTTAGAATAGCTTGCACTCTTAATAAGAGTTCTTCTGAATTGAACGGTTTGGTAATGTAATCATCAGCACCAATTTTAAAACCTTCTAATACATCTTCTTTTAAAGACTTGGCGGTTAAAAATATAATAGGAATATCCTTATCGTTCTCTCTTATTTCCTTTGCTAGTGTAAACCCATCTTTTTTGGGCATCATTACATCTAGGATGCAAAGATTAAATTCTCCTTTGTTGTATTTGATCATACCTTCGTCGCCATCTTTCGCTAGGTCGACCTCATATTCATGCATTTCAAGATAAGATCTTAATACGTCACCAAAGTTTTGATCATCTTCGACCAAAAGTATTTTTTGTGTAGTTGTTTCTGCCATAATATTTAATGTTTACACTATTTAGATTAATAAACTCCCAATTAGTCACTTTGTTTAAACGGAAAAAACAAAATAAATGTGCTTCCCTTTCCTAATTCAGATTCGACACTAATAGTTCCATTATGAGCTGATATCAGTGCTTTTACGTAGCTAAGCCCTAATCCAAAGCCCTTTACATCGTGTCTATTTCCCGTATGAACCCGATAAAACTTATCAAAAATATGTTTTTGAGATTCTTTTGTCATTCCAATTCCATTGTCCTTAATAGACAATTCAACACCACCTTTGACGTTGGAAGTGGATATAATTATTTTTGGTTCATCAGTTGAATATTTTTCAGCGTTATCCAATAAATTATGAACAATATTGGAAATATGTGTCAAATCACCTTCAACATTAGGTTGATTAGCGCGTAATTTGGTTTCTAATATACCATTTCTCTTGGTTACTTTCAACCTACTGTGCGTAGCAGCTTGGCTCACAACGTCGTTCAAATTAACTGAGGTAAGTTTGAGTTCAAAATCTTTCTTATCTATTCTTGCCATTTGAAGTACCTTCTCAACTTGATTAAGCATCCGTTTATTTTCTTGCTTAATAATCTTTGCAAACCGACCTACTTTTTCTTCACTATTAATAACACTTTTATTAGTAATAGAGTCTGTCGCTAAAGAAATTGTGGCGATAGGTGTTTTAAATTCATGTGTCATGTTGTTTATAAAATCTGTTTTCATTTCTGAAACTTTCTTTTGTCTGAAAATGACATAGATAGTATAAATGAAACACATGAGAATCAGAGAGGCAAAAAGTAATGATGTTAACATTGAAGGAAGCACTTTTGCCCAGAGGTAACTTTGCTTGTTTGGAAAAAATATTTTTAAATAACCCGGAGATTCGTCATCATTAAAAAGTTTGACTTTATATGGAGAGTTTTCCATCCCCTTATGGTCTTTGCCAGTCGTGTGAGAATCATCCATGTCAGGAGAACTGGCATTGCCTTCTAACGGTACTGCAAACACGCCGTTTCTAATTATAAATTCTTTCTCCTTATTTGAATAAACGGCATAGTCATATTTTAAATGGATACCTTGATCTTCTAGTTCAGATTTTATATAGCTATTAAGCTTTTTTCTATTGATAGACAATAGTGGGTAATCTGGATCAATGGCATGCATCAAGCTTTCAAGCTTTAAGTTGTCTAATGAATTTTGGTCCCGAGATTTGTATTTATTTAGAAAATTGATGTTTTGTCCAAACAGTGACTTTTTTCGAACCGCCCATTTGTCAACAAAGTCTTTAGTGCTGGCATCTTCTTTTAAGCTGGCTTTGACATTATTCATTGCAGTAAATACCCTATCGTCAAAATTGCTTTCGTCAAGACTTACCTGAGCTTTTATCCACACAAACTGAGTGACGGCAATGCCAATCAGTGCTGTAGACATGAGAATTATAATAGCCCAAATAACTTTCTTATTCATATAGATTTAAATAGTAGACATATGGTATTGCTACAAAAATATAAATTCATGTTAGCCATTTCATAGCTTTAACTACTATTTAACCGGATATGTTATTATATCTTTATAATTCAAATTTAATATTTAATGAAGAAAATTGAACACATTGGTATTGCAGTTGAAAATATGGAAGAAAGTGAAGCACTCTTTTCTGCATTATTTAATACAGAGCCATACAAGAGGGAAGAGGTGCTTGAACAGAAAGTTTTGACCTCATTTTTTAGAGTAGGTACAAATAAAATTGAATTGTTACAAGCCACTTCTGATGACAGTGTGATCAAGAAATATATCGATAAAAAAGGACCAGGATTTCATCACATCGCATTTGCTGTTAGTGATATAAGGTCTGAAATGGAGAGGCTAAAAAAACAAGGGTTTCGCCTTTTAAACGAAACCCCTGTTAGCGGTGCTGACAACAAGATTGTCTGTTTTTGTCACCCCAAATCCACTAATGGAATATTAGTAGAGTTGGTGCAAGAAAAAAGCGAATAATTATCTTTTAAAGAAATTACCCAACACTTTCATGCCAATGCTTGCTACTTCGTCCATTACCGAACCGTCACCATCTTGATCTAGTAGTTTTTCAAAGATACTGATGTTGTTGTCTTTTTTAACAACCTCTTGTTGTGATGTTCTTAAAAAATCAGAAAGTTGACTTTTATCCAGGCTGTTTTGTTTTTTATAACGACCTAAAACGCCCAATACCATCGGTGCTAATTTCATTAAAAGACCAGCACTTTGATTATTTTCTAATCCTGTCATTTTTGTTAAAAGACCAATTGTATCGCTTTGTTTTCCGCCTAATAAGTGCCCTAAAATACCTGCACCATTCAATGTTTTTGCATTTCCAACGTTTGATTGGCCAGAAATCAAACCCATTACGTCATCTAAAATACTACCATCATGATCTCTTTCCAATGCACCAGATAATCCAGAAATCGCGGACTCTGATGATGTAGAGTTTTTAGCAAGCGCCGTCATCAACACAGTCAAAGCCGCTTGTGCTGCAGTTTCAGTTTTTTGAGAGTCTCCTATATTAAGTTGGTTACTCATTCCGTTAATAACTCCATCGGATAGTTGCCATTTTAAAAGGTCCATTAAGTTCATAAAGTATAAAGTTTTTTTAATTATACGCGAACATTGAGCACTAAGGCACTGTTTTTGTATAACTTATAAATTAAATAAAAAGCTAATATGTTTAGATTGATTATTGTTCTTATAGTGATGTTAGCACAACAAAAAACCTATGCTGAAAACCAAAGTATTGATTATATTTCGCAATACAAAGATATAGCAATTTCTGAAATGCATAGAACGGGTATTCCTGCCAGTATTAAGATGGCACAAGCCCTCTTAGAATCTGGAGCAGGGAAAAGCACATTGGCACTAAAAGCAAATAATCACTTCGGAATTAAGTGCGGAAACAGCTGGAATGGTGGAACCTTCTATCGAGAAGATGACGATTATAAGAATGGAAAGCTGATTAAGAGCTGTTTTAGACAATTCAATTCGGTATCTGAAAGTTATATAGCACACAGCGACTTCTTAACCAAACAAAAGAGATATGCTTTTTTGTTTAATTATCACAAAGATGATTATAAATCATGGGCAAAGGGATTAAGAAAAGCAGGATATGCAACGGATAAAAAATATCCTCAAAAATTGATTCACATTATTGAAAAATATCAATTATATGAGCTGGATAATTTAGAGGCGCCTATACTTGCCCAAAATAATAGAAAACGCACAAAAGAAGAAAGTACTGAATCGAGTCACGCATCAAAAGTTATAGCAGCTGCTGAAACAAGTAATACTGTTGTAAAAGAAAATTATAAAACGCCACCTTCATCTAGAAAACGTCGTAGAGTTGATGAAGAAGCCAAATACCATATCGTTCAAGAGCAACAATCAATTGCAGAAATTGCAATGCTTTATGATCTTGAAGAAACGGCTATTCGATTGAGAAACAGATTACCAAAAGATGCAGAACCTCTAAAGGGAGAAAAAATATTTTTAAGAAAAAAGATCA
>JABDKX010000024.1 GCA_013001975.1 Saprospiraceae bacterium
ATCCTTTGTTGTCTTGCGTGTAATGACCAAATACAACCGTATCTCCAACAATAACTTTACCGCCATCAGGCTCTATTTCTTTTGTCAGCAATTTTATAAATGTCGTTTTTCCAGTCCCATTGGCACCAGCCAAACCAACACGTTCTCCCTTTTTAAATTTATATGAAAATGAGTTGAGAATTTTGATATCATCAAAACTTTTTTTCACGGAATGCAGCTCCAATATTTTACCGCCCAAACGCGCCATGTCAATTTGAATAGTTAATTCACTATCGTCTAACCGTTTGTGGGCTTTGTCTTTTATAATATCAAAATTATCGACACGTGATTTTGCTTTAGTTGTCCTTGCTTTCGGCTGTCTTCTAATCCAGTTTAATTCCTTGTTGTAAAGTTTTTTATACTTGTCTAAATTGGTTTTGTCATTCTGAACTTTAAGTGCTTTCTTTTCTAAATAATCAGAATAATTGCCGCGATAAACGAATAATTCACCGCCTTCCAATTCAACAATTTCATTACACACTCTTTCCAGAAAATATCTGTCGTGCGTCACCATGAAAATGGTGAGATTTTGATTGCTCAGATAACTTTCTAACCATTCTATCATCTCAATATCTAAATGGTTAGTGGGCTCATCTAGGATCAGAAAATCAGGTTCTTCGATCAAAATCTTTGCTAGAGCCAATCGCTTTTTTTGACCTCCAGATAAGGTGCCAATCTTCTGACTTAAATCATGAATTTTTAATTTGCCCAAGATTTCTTTAATACGCGCTTCAATATCCCAAGCTTTCAAATCATCGGCCAAAGAAATGGCTTCTTGAATTTTATCTTGTTGGCCAAGTAGGGTAGCGTACTCCAGGTCTTTGATGGCTTTGATGCGCTTGTTGTCAGAATCTAAGGCCGCTTCCAAAACTGTGGACTCTGGATTAAAGTAAGGATCTTGCTTGAGATGTCCAATGGCGATGTCTTTGCTGACTGTTATTTTGGAAGTTTCTCCTTCAGGTGATTCTTCTCCACCAATAACACGAAGTAAGGTGGTTTTGCCCGTCCCGTTTTTAGCAATCAACGCAATCTTTTGTCCTTTGGCAATGGTGAGATTCAGATCATTGAATAAAATCTTTTCACCGTAGGACTTACTGATATTTTCTAGAGTCAAATAATTCACACCCTAAAGAACGTCAATTTTTAGTGATTGCCAAATTAGATTTATAATGTTATCTGACTACGCTAATTCTATAACTTGCCGTTCCTGATTCGCTCGACAATTTCAATATAAATACGCCTCCTGATAACGTCGCCAATGATAATCTCTTTTCGTTGTATAAGTTATCTTCTTGAAGCAGCTGACCATCAATGCCATAAATCTGAACCTGCCAATTCTCATTTTTAAAAGACATGTCTTTTATGTACAAAAGATCATTGGTTGGATTCGGATATATTTTAAAAGTCGAGGATTCCAAAAGATCTGTTGTAGCTGAAACCGCATTTTCATCAACATTGATATCGAATGTTGTCAAATCAATCCATCCACCATCGCCGTCGATTACGGTAAATATAAATTTATCTTCACCTTCTTCAGTGCCCTCGTGATTGTATACCACAAATCTATTGTTTAATGCTTCCTGGGTAAATTGATCACCTACACTCAATGGAGTACCATCCAGGCTTAATGTGCCAAAAGACGGGGTGACAACCAATGTATAAATGAGATCTTCCGCAAAGTTGTCATTGTCATCAACCAACAGCTTGTCATTATTTATAACTTCAGAAAATCCTGGTTTTATATCTAAGATATTATTGTTGACTATAAATGGATTTTCGATTTCAAAGCTGGCACAAATTTCCAAATCAAATGAAGTAAATTGACCACCATCACCACTCTTATTATCATTAATTCTGAAGATCCATTCGCCATCAATTTTTTCATTATTAAAAACCGACAATTCGCTTATTTGAGGCTTTACCACTTCACCTGCAGCCAAAGGACATTGGAAGTCTAAAGGCGATTGATCGTCAAATCCAATATTAAAATCAGTGCTACCAAAACATGTTTGATCAAACATTACCGCTTCAGTTCCTGATGGACTGATTAAAGTTCCAGTCAATTGAAATGCATCTGAATGTTGACCACTTATATTTTTGACATTAACGTCTGCAACTACGCCAACATCAAATACTTTGGCAATGCCGTCTATTTCAACAGTACCAGAAAAACTGATATTTGTCGGGATGTTATCCGCAGCGTATAATTTGCAATCTAAATTAACAGTACTGAAAGTATTGATCTCTCCAGGTGTAGAAATACATTTGTTATTAGAAACAACTCGCCAATAATAAAGGCTGCTGTTGTCAAAAATTATATTTGGTAAAAATGAAGTGTCAGGGAGAAAAGCTTCCGTAATAACGTTGCTAGACTCGAATCTTGGACTCTTTGATATTTCTAACGTGTATGAATCTGCATTTTGTGTAGGAGACCACTCAAAAATGGGTGTTTGATCCACACCTTGAAAACCATTTTCAGGTGCAATCAATTCCAGATCGTCAAACGAAGTGCCCGTAACATTAAAGTTTAATTCTTGAATGACGTCTTCTGCATTTTCAGCGGTCGCCAATAACTCTAAAACAAACGATTGTGAATCTTCAACATCACTTAAATCAACGGATAAAGTAGCAGTGCCCGTTGAAGAAATATTGTTGTCGCTGAAACTGACAGAAGCACCTTCAGGGAGTGGAGAAGTTATTTCTAAAGCTACAGCTTCATCAAATCCTTGAAATGATGTTCCCGTTAATTCAATTTCTACGACGTCTGGTAAGCAAATATCAAATTCATTTGAACTGACATCAATGTAAAACCCTGGCGAACTGGGTTGTCTGATAACAACATTTGACCTGTTGAGTTGAAAGAAAATATTATTACTGGCTTTAACTTTTATCTTTCCTGTAGAAGTTAATTGATTGGGAACGACAATACTTTCCATACCATCATTGGGCGTATTGGACGCAAGCACAATATCAAAAGTTTCTCCATCATCCAATGATAAAAAGATATCGACAAATTGACAATTGATGATGTCATTATCGGTATTAGCAACATCCCATTCTATGTCAAATCTTTGACCAACTTCTAAGAATGTAATTTCACTTGGCGAAGTGACTCTAAAAGGTCCCGCACTTGTCGATGATTCAAATTGTATTTCTTCCCAAACTGTAATTCCGCCACCTGGGTGATTGTCTTTTACAGTAAACCTAAAAGTAATCTCTCTATCATAGTTCGGTAATACTTCGAATCTGGATTCTAAATTATTTATAATAAAAGGTAGTCTTGGAAAAACTCTACTGGTTTCACTTGACGGTGGATACGATCTGAAAAGAGGCGCATTACCCATTGGTTCACCCAAATTACTTGTCGGTCCTGTATCCATTTGTTCCCAGTTATAAGTTAATGCATCACCATCAATGTCAGTCGCCGAGCCATCAAGTTCAAAAGGCGTTGAAATTGGAATGAAAAGACCATCACCCACGGGTACATTTAATTCAGGAGGATTGTTGTCCGTCACTTCTTCTTCCGCACATCTTCCCGTTGTTTCCATGAATCTCAAAAACTGTTCTAAATTACCGACGTGGAAATAATCATCGTTTGTGCCTTTTATATTTTGATTGCCGCATGAACCTGCATAAGAAAGTATCGTAGATCCACTGCCTGGTTCAAAAGCTGTTCCATCCGATTTTTGACTTAAAATACCAGGACAATTATTCCACGAGTGACCACCACTGAATTGGTGTCCTATTTCATGAGCAGTCGTATTTACCATAAAGGAAGAAATGTTACTGAATCCAACACAGCTGACCCCATTGGCTTTAAGTCCTGTACATACAACGCCTGGATTGGCAACACCTCCAACATCTGAACATCTGACCGTAAAAACATGACCAATGTCATATGCATTAGAACCTACAATATTGTTAATGGCCGCTGAATTCTGTCCAAGTAATGAACTTCCCAATGTTGGGTTTTCATAAGGATCTGTTGAACCATCTATAAAAATCAATTCATCATTTCTGTCAATAAGCACAAAATTGGTTGAAATTTCATTTTCAAAAATCATGTTTATTCTGTTAACACCTGTGACAATTCTTGCCATCACATTTTCTTTGGTGTTATAAATGGATCCCCATTCTCCTGTAGTAGCGATTGCTAATCTGTAGGTTCTTTTCACAACAGAAGCAGCACCACTTGATTTGTAAAAGTTTTCAGATTGAAGGTCGAGTGTTTTTTCTGCCTCACTTAGGATATGGTGGGTATTAACGCCACATGACATAGGATAATCATCTTCAATGATATGATCTCTTGTATAATAACTGATATAATTTTCATCTGGATTGGCAAAGTAAGGATCTATATATATGGTGCCAGCCTCTGAAAATATCACGCCGTGGAATCCCATAGGACCAAAATCAATTCTCGCTTGGTTGTATTTATTGCTGTTTGAAATGCCTCGATAAGACTTAATTGATGGGTATTTTGTGGATAACACAGGACTCATACATGAGCTTTCATTGAAAATGAAAGTTTCCACTTGACCATTCGGCAATGGTAAATCAAGAGAAATAGACTTGCTCTTACCATTTAAGTTTTCTGGCTTCGCTTTCTGTAGTCGTTTTTTCATCATTTTAAAATCAAGACTAAAAGTTGAATATGATGAAGGAATGATTTCTCTTTCTTGACTGCTTTTTAACGCTAACTGGCTTTCTTCTACATTTTGCCAAACATTTTGAGAAATGACAGCTTGACTAAGTAATGAAAGTATTAAAACAACACAAATACGCATATGGTCCAAAATTTTACACAAATATATAAACCTATTTAATAGCCCAAAGCCCTTCATTGTTCTTGTGCGGACAGTGTATTTTTAAATTTCCTATAAATATGTGAAAAATAAGAAATAGGCAAAAAAACATAATAATCAGAAAATACAGAAAAGTTAGATATATCAGAAAATGTTTATATATTTGTCCCATAATTAATGTGTTGGACAAATCGAATTTTTCTATAGAAGCTATTGTAAGTTGTGATGATCGAGGTCAGCTGGTGCTTCCTAAGGATATTCGCAATAAATTAGATATTCAACCTGGAGATAAACTAGCAGTGCTCAAATGTTCAAATAGCAATAACGAAAACTGCTTGACATTAATAAAAACAGACTCTTTGGAACAATTAGTGAAAACTTATTTAGGTCCAATGATGAAAGATATTGTACGTTAACTTAGATTGAGTTTTGAGTATATCCGAGAAAGCTTGTCCCAGCAAGCTTTCTTTTTTTTAAAATATAGCCCGCATTTGAACGCCAGCTGTATTGACGAGACGACTGCCTTCTGATTTCCTACCGTTATAATTTATTATCATGTCAATGCTTGACGAAATACGTCTTGTATAATTTAATTGCCATAAAATGTTTTGTCCATCCTTAAGACCTTGAAGCATTTCAAATTCAATAGGTGAATTTGTGCTGCCAGAAAAATCGATCAAGACGTAATTAAATTTAAACTGCAGATTAGACGTTTGATTTTGTCGCCATGTCAAATCCAAACCACCATCATGAAATGTCGCCGTCTCATTGATTGAGCCCAATCGGTTTTTGTTATTTTCAAACTTATATTTTACAACAAAACGAAGCTTTGAATTTGGTCTGAAATTTATCTGAGGTATGGCATTCCAAAACTGAATATCAAAATCTTGTGTTGATGAAATTTCAAGACTTCGCGATTTAAATCCGTAATTGGTTTCTAGTAACAAATCTAATCGTCGTTTAATATTAACCCTTGATCTGGTGTAGGTGCTTTTATTTGTTCTTTTATCGGTTCCTGAAATTTGAAGCAGCTTGTTTTTTAAAGTTCGATAGGACAACTGAAAATCAAAGTTTGGATTGCCACGATAGAAAAATAAGCTGTGATCAAAGGCTGCATTAAAAGCAACGAAGCCTTCGTCATCGCCACTAAAACTTACAAATTGAAAGAGGGAATTATCGCCATCATCCAATCGCTTTTGGTCTATTCTGTAGCGACTATTAAATTGTACATTTCTGAAAAATGATTTGTTATTTTTAATAAATTGCTTCGGATTTATTTTCAAAGTTTGATTTAAAATACTTCTGTTGGTGCTTATAAATTCGTTATTAAAAACGGTTATTTTTTCATAAGCCGCTTGATCAGAAAATGGTGAAATTTCAAACTCATTTATTTGTTCTATTGAATCTTGATTGTAATCATTCCAAATGTATGAGCCTTCTCCCACTTGTACTTTAATAAATTGAAATTCAATCTTTGGTTCTTGCCCAGAATTGGATTCATAATACGTATTTAAACTTAATCCTTTGTTGAGCAATTGGAGCTTATGATCTACATTTCCAATGAATGTTTTATTGGCATTTTTTAGTTCTAAAAAAGCATCTTCAATCATGAAATTTCTCAGAACCATTTGCCATGTCAAACGAGAGGTTTTATTCGTGTTCCAAGTACCACCAAATTCATAATTTATACTTGTAGTAGACGGCGTCAGCTCATTGTTATCAGGCAGTACTTCAAAGTCTTTTCGTTGGAATACACCCATTTTAAATGAAAGATTGTCACTAGTTTTATTTTCAATAAATACCTTGCTTAATTCATAATCAAAACTGATGGCATTTAATGAATCAACGGCTATGAAATCACGAATATTTCTTTCTTTTTCAAAGTAAGCACCAATGGTCCATTTTTCATTAAACAAAGACTGACTGATTCTAGCTCTTGGTCTAAAAAATAAGACAGATTCATCGTTTAATGTGTTTGTAGAGTTTAGCCAATTTCCATTCAGGTTAATTTTCAGACCATTGAATTTTGTATTCAGCTCAACAAGATTTTTGTATCCTGTATAAATGTTTTTATCTGAAAAACTACTGAATGTATAATTCAAATAATGATAGCCTTTTTTCAGCTTTAAAGAACCATTAAAAAGTTGCTGATTATTTTTTATTTGCGTGCTTTCTAAATTCCAGTCTCTGATAAATTCAGGATTACGATAAGGGTTGAGCGCCTGGAAATCTTTCTGTGTAAATTCATAACTAAACAATGATTCGAGGGTGATATCCTGATTTACGTTTAGAGGTCTGACATCGTTAATCTTAGCAAACAATCCTAGACCAGTATTGTCATCATTACCTATGGAAGAAAATCGATTCTTATCATTGTTACTGATCACCGTTTCTAAATACAGATTTGTACTGTCTCCGATATTATAATTGACATTGAAGGAAGCTATTTGCTTTTTTTCAGGCGCAACCAATGGAATTTTTGGCAGATAAGATCCATTATTGGCCCCGACATATTTATAGACTCTGCCATTGGCGCCCGCTTCAGTATCAATTTCATAATCTCCTAAGCCAGCGCCAAAATTTGAAAAGACAGCCCCAAAGACATCCGTCGAATCTTCTGGGGAATAAATAAGATTTCCATTGGAGTCTCTTTTATATAATATAATGTTATTTATAGATTCAGGATTAGGGTCAAAAATGCCATTTCTAAAAATATCATTGTCCCCTTCCGATCTTAAGTTTGCCAAATCGGTGCTGTCCAGTTGAATATTACTACTTAATGATTTACTGTCTTGTTCATTGTAAAAGTTGATGCCAAAAGTTAGGTTTTCGCTTACGATTTTGGTTTCTGTTGCATACAAAGATCTGAGATAACTTTGAA
>JABDKX010000031.1 GCA_013001975.1 Saprospiraceae bacterium
TATTACAATTTCTACAATAAATTTTCTATATTTATTCATTAAGATAATACCTAATCAAACTATAAAATATTAATGCTATGATGAACCTTGAAGTAAGCACAATTATGAATTCAGATCCGGTTGTGACACATCCTAATAGAAATTTGAGAGAATTATCGCATGAAATGCTTGATACTGGATTGCAGCAACTCCCCGTTGTTGATGATGATGGAATGATTGTAGGCATATTGACAACCTACGATATGTGGAGACAATACGAAAATAAAACGACTGTGGAGGGTTTGACTGTTGGTGATGTTATGAACACACGATTAGTCAAAATTAGGACAACAGATAAGATCGGAACTGCTGCAGAGCTTTTTGCTGATGGTCGATTTAAAACCATTCCTGTTGTTACCGAAAATAACGAATTTAAAGGCACAGTAACTGCTTTCGATATTATCAGAAAGATATTCAATTCTGAATATAATAACGCTATTCTATATGAAGATAAGTTTGCTGAGAATTAGATTTTTTACCTCACAAAACTTAAATTCTGTGTCTTGAATAGTAGCTTATAAAAAATATGTGACTTAAATCAAATTCTTGCGTCTAAATGTTGTTACTGATGAATTATTTGATGTAGCACGTTCAATCCCTTAATATAAGTTGAGTGTGAGACTTTGACATTTAACCTTAAAGTTGCGGACTTTAATTATAAACTAGTTAATTCAAAAGCGCGTAATTTTTTATAATTATTCGCTCAGTAATACGAGGCTGTTCGTTTAGATCAGCCTCTTTTTATTTTATCTATTAATAACTCACCAATTTTACAAACCTGAATCCTATCTATTGGGTTTATTTACATTTAACAGCTAACAATAAACTATTTGTTGTCTTCATTAAATTATGATTCTTATATAATTTTTCGTAATATTAGATGATATGAATTTTATTATCTAATTAAAATTATGTACCATGGGAAATGATAAATGCTTTAATGATCCAGCTTGTGTTGCATCAACAAATGAATATTTAATACTCAAATTAAAAGCAGAAGATATGGCTTCAACAAGTCGCAGGTTTTGCAAAGATGCTAAAGGACTTATTTTCTCTTCAGCGATTGCAGCTACAATTGCAATTTTTGCATCTTATTTCGCCGTTAGTATTTCTGACGCAACGGGAACATGGTTTAATGTTTTAGGTATGTCTACGATCGGAATTGGGGTAGCTGCTACAGTTGCATGTGCTATAACTGGGAGTGCTGGGTTAGCTGCTTTATCTACTTACAGATCTACACTAACCAAAGCGCGATCTGCAAAATCAGCAATGTCTGATGCTTACATTAAAATGATCGAAAATTGTAATGGAGAATGTGCTCCATCAAATCAATTTGATTTACATTGTTAAGTCCGAATTTGATTTTAGGTTTTAGTTTTTAAAATTTACTTTTATACTGATTGTGGCGTAATTGTTTTTGCCAATGTCTTTGTTTTAAAATACCTTTAGACAAGGAATTGCATTAGTTATGCATCAATCGAATTGTATTTGATTTTCAATATCATTACTATAGATATTGGCAGATAATATCATTTATAAAATGATAAATTTGCGATTCTAAATATATTTTTATATACCAAATTAGGAAAAGTAAATATGAAAGCGTTAGTGTTGGATGACAGCATGAATTTGCAAATCAAAGAATGTGAAAAACCTATTGTCAAGCCAAATGAAGTACTGATTAAAGTAAAGGCCTCCGCTATTAATCATAGGGAGTTATGGATTCAACAAGGATTATATCCTGGGTTGACCTTGCCGTGCATATTAGGAGCTGACGGATCAGGAATAGTTGCTAAAGTTGGAGAAGATGTTGATACTGAT
Organism: Saprospiraceae bacterium; assembly: GCA_013001975.1. Lineage (GTDB taxonomy): Bacteria > Bacteroidota > Bacteroidia > Chitinophagales > Saprospiraceae > RFSX01. The sequence continues at coordinate 1,861 of JABDKX010000031.1, forward strand.
TGGTTGAATGAAGACATTATCATTTACCCTGGATATGATTGGGGGGAAAATGAGGAATATCCTTCCAGAGCGTTTCGAGTATTAGGGATGCCTGATCCTGGAACGATGGCAGAATATATCACAGTGCCGGTCAAAAACATTGTTAAAAAACCTAAATATCTTTCATGGGCAGAAGCTTCAGCTATTCCAGTTGCAAGTTTAACAGCTTGGAGAGCTTTAACAAGGCATGGAAAAATCAAGCCTGGTGATAATATATTGATTACTGGAATTGGGGGTGGGGTAGCACAAGCTGGCTTAGCCTTAGCATTAGCCTTTAAAGCAAATGTTTATGTTACAAGTTCAAGCAAAAAGAAAATCGCATTCGCAAAAACCTTAGGTGCAATTGATGGCGTTAACTACAAAGATGAAGATTGGAATGTTCAACTGAAAGAAATGTCAAAAGGTATTGATATCGTTTTAGACAGTTCTCCTTCTTCCATTTTAGATGATTACTTTAAGTTTATGAATTATGGCGGTCGTATTGTAACTTACGGTTCAACTGGATCTCGAAAAACAACCATTAACATCAGTAAGTTTTTTCTAAGACATATTCAATTTATCGGGACAGCAATGGGTTCACCAAATGAATTCAAAGCTTTAATTGCATTTTTAGAAGATCATAAGATAAAGCCTTTGATTCATGAGCAATTTTATTTTGAATCAGGATTAGAAGCATTTGATGCTTTACGCAAAGGAACACAAATTGGTAAAATTGTATTGGTCCATTAATTTGTTAGCAATAAAAAACCTTTAATTACACAAAAGAATAACCCAGTTTACTTAATGGCAATGATCTGATGCGTTCTCCTGTTGCCATATAAATTGCATTTGTTAAAGCAGGAGCAGCTGGTGGCGTCGCTGGTTCGCCAACACCTCCAGGTAACTCATCTACATCCATTATTTCTACATGTATTTTGGGTGTTGTTTTTAATTTAAGCATAGGGTAGTCATGAAAATTACTTTGAACGATACTGCCATCTTTCCACGTAATTTCGCCATAAAGTGCCGCCGTTAATCCAAATATGATTCCACTTTCCATTTGTGCTTTAATCGTATCAGGATTCACAATATTACCACAATCAATCACACAATAATAATTTTCAATCTTGAATTCTTTGTCACCAACTTTTCTGATTTCAGCAACTTCAGCTACAATTGATGAATAAGAAAAGAGCATGGCAATACCTCGAAAAACATTAGGATCACTTTTTGTTCTCCAATTACTAATTTGAGCCAATTTATTTAAAACATTGGTATATCGAGGCTTTCCCTGAACCATAGAAAGTCTAAATAGTAAGGGATCTTTGTTGGCAGTATGCGCCATTTCGTCAATAAAGGATTCGTTAAAAAAACCATTTTGACTGTGACTAACGCTACGCCAAAATCCGACTTGAATTGGAACTTGTAAATCACCGAAACTTGCACGATGATTTGGAATAGAATACGGTTGATTATCGATACCTTCTAGAGTAATTTTAGCGGCTTTAGGAGAAGGAGCCATCGCTGGCATAATTCTTTTTAATGCATTCTGTTCAACGCTTTGAATCGCCAAATTTGCAGATAAAGATTTCGCGTTCCCATCTTTATCAATTATGCCTTTAAGTTTACAAACAGCTCCAGGACGATACATGTCATTTCTTGTATCTTCTTCTCTTGAAAATATTGTTTGTATCATAACACCAGGCATAGCCTTAGCAGCCGCACCAGCCAATCTTACAAAATCTGGCTCACTCCTTCGTCCAAATCCTCCTCCTAAAAAAGTAATATTGATGGTAATATTTTCTTTATCAATGCCTGTTGATTCTGCTAAAATGGTATGCGCAACTGAGGAAGCTTGATGACCTATCCAAGATTCAACTTTACCATCTTTGATAATGACGGTTGCATTCATGGGTTCTAAACAAGCATGTGCTAAATAGGGAGCCGTATAAGTAGCTTCTATTAATTTTTCTTCATCGGATAGGTTAGAAATTGTATCACCCACATCTCCAATATCTAACTTTGTAGCTATAGGTTCTTCATTCACTATTCTATTAAGTTCTTGTTCTAAGTATGCTGATGTAATAGGGTCACTTCCATCATTTTCTTCTGTTACACTTAGTGCTTTAGAGGCGTTCATTGCCCGCCATGAGTTGTCAGCAATAACCAATGCTTTGCCGTATTGGGTTAGTACAACTTTTTTGACCCCTGGCATTTTTAAAATTTTAGTTTCGTTATTTATGCTTGTAATTGCATATCCTGTTTTATTTGCGTGTTTGACTGCAGCATATAACATGCCCTTGGTTTTGATGTCAAGGCCAAACTTAGCTGTGCCATTGACTTTAGCTGGAATATCATTTCTGCGAATCGGTTTACCAACTACTTTAAACTCACTTCTGCTTTTAAGTTTTGGAAGTTTGTCAGATTTATATTGGGCAGCAGATTCAGACAACGCACCATATGATAATTTTTCATTGGTATCCATATTAATGACATACCCATTTTCAGCCTTGCATTTTGACCGATCTATGCCCCATTGCGCAGATGCCGCGCTGATCAACATTTCTCGTGCTGTTGCTCCAGCATATCGCATACTGTCCCAAGCATCAATTATTGTGGTACTTCCTCCTGTAGCAATTAATGGTAGGAATGCTAATATTTTATCCATCATATCATATCCGACAAATGGATTTGATCTTCTGTTTGTAGATAGAAATGTGTTTGAATAAGGCGATTCAGGTTGTGGATGCATGACCGTTATATCTTCCCAATTTACTTCCAATTCTTCTGCAATAAGTTGAGCAACTGAAGTGGTTACTCCTTGTCCCATTTCTGCTCTTGCAACAGCTAATGTAATTTTATTATCTGGTGAAATTCTAATCCAGGCGTTTAGAGAATGACCATCGCCCATGTCCCTTCCTGAGTATTTTTTTATTGCTTTTCCTATATAAACATAACCGCCAACACCAACCACTAAGCCAACACCAACCAAACCACCTGCTCCAATAAATGCTCTTCGGCTCCACTTTCCTAACTTCCTTTTTTCTTTATTATTTTCCATTGGTAATTATTTTGAAGCTTCTGTTAGATTAATTTGATTAATATTTTTAGCAGCAGTATGAATTGCAGCTCTCACTCTATTGTATGTTCCGCATCGACATATATTAATCATTGCACGATCTATGTCTTCGTCACTAGGTGTTGCGTTGTCCTTCAGTAGCTGGGTTGCAGCCATAATCATCCCCGACTGACAATACCCACATTGTGGCACTTGATGTTCGATCCAAGCTTCTTGAACTGCACTCAATTGACCATTGGCATCTAATGACTCAATGGTTTCAATTTGCATCGATTTTTCAATGGCACCAACTGGTAATGAACACGATCTCATAACTGTCCCATCCACAATAACAGAACAAGCCCCACATTGAGCGATGCCACATCCATATTTAGTTCCCGTCATGTGAAGTATATCTCTGAGTACCCAAAGCAAAGGCATGTTGTCCTCAGCTTCAATGTTTACCGTTTTACCATTGATATTCAATTGCATAGCACTAATTTTCATGAAAATTACTAATTACTTTTCTCTTTTGAACAGATTGCTCAACATTAAATATTTTATTTGATTAAGCAAGTTATTTTTGTCCACTTCATTCCCTTAATTTATCTGCAATACTATAATTAATATTCCGAATATTGTGATATAAAATGCTTATTTTTAGAAGTGAAAATATTGAGATTTGGATCACAAATAATTCAGATTCTCCATTTTCGCTCAACCAAAAAACAATGCTATGTTAGAATCAGAACTTCAATTAAGAGAACATCTTTACAGCTTTTTTCCAACTCTAAAACCTTTGCCTGAAAATATGGAGAAACCTATAGAGGGTTTAGGGCTTGCACGGCGATCGTTTGTTAGTGGTTATCATGAGGCGCTGAAGACGAAAAGAGCTGAACTACCGTTTTTATTTCAGAATGAAGATCCAAATGCAGCTGGATTTATGCTGGAAGGCGCAGGTATGGCTTTAACTATTTTAGATGAAAAAAATAATTCAGATGTAAAATACCTACCAATGCTGTTTTCAGGTCGACCAGATTCTGATCTTAAATTATGTTCGATTGGCGTTGGGTGGGCAAGTGCAAGACTTTCAAAACCTGTTAATTGGATACCTGTAGGAATTTCAAAAGAATGGGCACCATCAATAGCAAACGGCTATGGTTTTCATCAAGGATTTTTTAATCCCGAACAGTTTCAGAATCCTAATTATTTCGTAGTAGATGATGAGAGCATGGAGCATTTTGATATCGGCTTAGGTCGCGCACTATGGTTTATTCATAATGGTGAAGTGGAACCTATTGTTGCCGTTTTAAATAATTTTAAACCATCAAGGCAGCCTTCTATGTGGAATGGCATTGGAATAGCATGCGTTTTTAATAGAGACTTTGGCAAGAAACCAGAGTTGATAAAGCATTCAGCTGGCAATGAAGCACATTTGATGTCTGGTTTTGAAAAAGCTGCCATTCTAAAACAAGAATTGACAGTTTCTTCACAGATTATTAGTTGGTAGTTGTGTCTTATTCGGTCAGTTATTTATAAATAAACTTTTACACTTCAACAAATTGGGCTGTTTTCAAATATGGCATATCGTATTCTTGTGGATCTTTCATTGAAGCTAATAGTTTAAAGTGCTCATGAAATTTTTCAATCGACTGATCTGAGATGGCTCCCAAATCATTGACTGCCAATGATCTTACTAAGTCCGCAGCTGCATGAATTTCTTCACTCCATTTCGGTGTTCCCAAGTCTTCCGTTTCCTTGATAACTTCATCTCTGGTTTTGCCAGCGATCTTGACAAGTTGATTCCATTCTTCATCAAAGATATCCTCGACCTGATTTAAGTTCTTCACTTTTCGGAAAGCTTTAAAATATTTTTCAACAAAAGAATTATAGGCATCTTTTGGTCTCATATCATTGAAGAAAGCACGCTTCTGCTGTTTGAGCCAATCTGAACGATCTTCACCCATATTCCTAGTGTTACTGGTCAGTACATAAGCAAATATCGCCATGAAATCTTTGTATTGTTTATTGATTTTCTCAACGACTTTGTCTATGCCTTCCACAGCATATTCTCCTCTTAATCTATATTTAAATGCATTATTTGGGAATGCATAATAGAAAACCAAATCCTTCATTTTAGTACATTCCTTTGGCTTAAAATCAATGCCCATCAAACGTGCAATATCATCGGTATAGAAACCATAATAAACTGAGTGGTCAGTTTTTCCAGGCGGCGTTGATCCATAATAATGCTTATTGTAATTATCTATTCTTTCTTCTAGGTTGTAGCGAATATCCCTTAGGAAATTTGGTTGAGTAATTAATTTATGTGTAAATATGGATTGCATTTCTGATATGTTTGCAACGCCTCCAGTCATAGGACGTGTATATCCAATTAAATAAACGTTATTCAATTTTTTAGGGATTACACCCATAAAATTCTCTCTGTATTTATACTCAAATGGCGTATCTCCATTTATCATTATTGGTGGTAATTTAGGTTTTTCTGCATCACCTGTTACGTACTGATAAAAGGATCTTTCTATACCGCCATAGCTTATTGTTTTTTTATCAAAATCAATTTTAGATTCTGGAGGAACCACAATTACTTTTCCAGTTTTAATCCACATTGCAATGTCATTGAGAAGGTAACCTTTAGCAATATTCTCTTCAAGATTGTCTCCAAATTCTTTTGCATACAAATCAACGGGCCAATACTTAATGACGATAGTACCACTCGATGGTGTCGATTTTGTTGTTATATGACTCATATCTCGTACCGATGAAGGAAATTGAGTGGCTAGTACAAAAGGATTTGAATCTGTTTTACCTGTAATTATTGAAGAGTAATGTTCTTGAGAAACATATCTAAAATTATGGAATTCTAATTGATCTAACGTAAAGGTAATACCCGCTATAGGTATAACTTTATCTAATGGATCAAACCCTTTGGTCCTTATAATGATTTTATTGTTTCCTGGTAATAGTTTTGAAATTATAAGGTTTGCAGAATCACCCATTGTATTTAATACAAATGTTTTATTCGTTACTGTATAATCAATTTCATTTAAATCTTTATGGATCGCTCTACCGTATCCTGTAGAAAAAACAACGTGACGGGCTTTAATGGTTTTTCCTGAATTGGTTAAGATTACACTATGGTCTTCATAATTGTCGACCCGCACAACCATTTCTTTTAGTACTCTGTCTTGATAGAACTTGCCCCATCTTTTATGCATAGCATAAAACTCTCTAGATGTAGGGTAGTAATCTTTTTCGAAGTCTTTGACTAAATCAAAAGAGTAAAAGCTTGATAAATAATTTGATACTAAATCAAAATCTAAGCGGTCATTTTCACTTAAACTTGACCATACATTATCTCCATCTGATATTATTTGATAATCTGTTCCACTGGCATCTAATTCCCGAACCAACGGTACCGCAGTAAATCCAAATCCAACTATACATACATCTTTCATCTTATATTGATTTTAAATTTTCAAATCTTAATTAATTTTAAATCTCTTTAACTTTATTTTGAGAATATTCACTTTTATTTCGTTTCAATAATGTTAGTATCGGTTCTATATTTAAAAGGCATCTTTCAGGATAAGCTATTGTACATATTGATTTATTAAACTCAAATGCCTTTGACTTAAACAAAGAAAAGTGCTTAAATGTGAATTCATAGTATCCATCATTTTTAATCACAGCATCAACCTCAAGTAATTCGAGTGGAATTAAAAACCCTGTTTGAAGAGCCTTACTTAAGGCTTCCCTTGCAGCCCAAATTAAATGTAGATATACAGTTCTATTATTTCCTTTAGTGTTGACAAGTTCTATTTCTCTTTTTGTTAAAGCAGTTTCAATGACTGTATTTTTTGTCTCATTGACTAATTCTATATCAACACCAATTTTATCTCTATGATCATAGCATGCTGCAAAACCAGAAGACACAGTATGAGCCAAGGAAATTCCAAGCCCTAGTGAATCGTTTTCCAAAACTGGATAACCAAACACTCCATGATCAATCCATGTATTATTCGCTTCCAGACCAGTTAAATTCGTTATAGCCATTTTAGCTGCCATTCTGGCTAAGTAAAAACTATTTTTAGCATCATTCGTGATTTTTTGATTTAATTGATGCTGCTCTTCTGCGTGAAGATTACCGATGCTCTCCATCCATGCATTTGGATTAAAATCTTGAATTATACCAATACCTATTTTTCTTTGAATGGACTTATCATTCAAATTTAAATTACAGGTATGTCTAACTATTATTTGCATGGTTATTTTTATAATTCAGCTAATGCAAATGCTAAAACATGACGTCCAGATGAAGTTTGAATGACCTCCGATAATTCGAGTCCAGCTTGCCTACCTATAGATCTGTATTCTTCTAAAGTAAATTCAGAACCTCCTATGAGCACCATGAAATTAATGTCCATCCAAGTAGCAAGTTTATGATCATCATTATCAGCTAAGAGGTTCTCAACAATTAACAATCTTTTTTTTGATAAGTCAGTATCGATTTTATCTGTTGATTTCATCGCATTACAAACTGATTGTAACATCTTAATGACTTTATCTTCAGGCCAATTATGGATTACATTCTTCATCGTATAGGCATCCGCAACACCAGGAATGTTGTTGAAAAAATCACCTGGTGACTTCAGTAAACGACCATGATATTTTTCTGGAATTTCAAAATCTAAGGTATCTTCCAGATCAAATAAAAAACCTTCAAGATTAGGGTTGTGATCTAAAATACTCATCAAAAACGTTCCTCTTCCACAACCAATATCCATCACTTTCCTAAATTGAGAAAAGTCATAATCTTCAACTATTGCTTTATTTTCAATTTTGGATTTCTGATGCAAAGTTTCATGAAAAGTATCTAGTAATTCAGGCTTATCTTTTAAATAGTCTAAACTCCCATGCTTTAGGGTAGGTGAGTATTCTTCCTTTAATCCATTTCTAAGTATATTCAATAGATTACCCCAAGGATGATATCTGTAATCAGCGCCATTAAGCCTCGCTTCTGCTCGCATTGTAAATGGATGATTTGATGACAACATTGATCCCATTTCCGTCAAATGATAGCGTTGTGTTTCTTTGTCAAAAGTCAACAGGTTTAGTTCAAAAGTTCCTCTTAAAACTCTTTTTAGAATTGACGCTTTTACGCCGCCGTATTTAGCAAGTTGTTCCAGGTTTTGGGGTCCATTTACAAAAGCATCAGCTAAACCCAATTCTGCGAAAACATAAGTTACCTGACTAATCCAATTCCCATAAATGAATCGAAAAATCTGATTACGTTGCTTCTCTATATCTGCTGTTAAGGTTGGTGTCGACACTTCCATCTCAATTTCTTTTTGGGTTTAATTTTTAATTTATTTCTACAGTCACAGCAGATTCTTGTGTTATCAAATTGTCAACTAATGCTGACTGTAAAAAAGTATGAATTGCTTTTGAAACTTCTTTGTTAAACGGCGATTTCATTATAGTAATATGATTGCCATTTACACCTTTAATATTTACTTCATTTTCAGTATAAAATCGCCAGCCATAGCAAGCATCATTTTCAAATTCATCAGTTACAAAAGTTGAATCATTGGCTTTTATTAACAAATATTTTCCTTTAAAGGATTTGGTTCGGTAATCTATAGCCATATCGTTATGTAACATCATTCTGTCTAAGAAAACCTGAAAGTCTGTTGTTTGTGCTCCTTCTGGCACAAGATTATATTTCTTAAATTCTTGAAGGAATAATGCTGTTCTTTCTGATTCACTTAATGGTTCTAAATTTTCTTTATTTAGTAAAGTATTTTCTCCAACAATATGATCAGTTTTACCACCAAAAACAGAAAGTCTTTCAAGTCTTCCTATTGGCTTTGTTTTTTCTTGGTCGTATCTAGCTGGTGCTTTTTGATCTAAGAGAATTACTGGAATATTTTTTTCATTTTTATTGTAAAACTGCTTAGCCATTTCAAATGCAATTAGTGCACCCATTGACCATCCACCAAATACTAATTTTCCTTCAGATATAGTATCTTCAATTTCCTTTAAATAGATAGTTGCGGTTTCTTCAATGGTGGTGATATTATCATTAGCGAACGTTGATTGCAAACCATAAACATTATATTCTTCTGGTAGTGCTTCTGAAAGATCATAATAAGACATTATATTCCCACCAGCTGGATGAACAAAAAAGATGTTGGTTGAACCTGTTCCTTTTCTAATCAGAATGATAGAAGATCTTTCTCTCTGTGCACCTGCTCCAATGACCAGATTTGCTAATTGTGCTACAGTTTTATTATGATACAAAACAGCTATGCTAAGGTTAGTAGAAAACTGTCTATTTATAATTTCAATTATTTCAATTGCAGCTAAAGAATTTCCACCTATATTAAAGAAGTCGTCATTTATTGAAAGGTTTTTTAATTTTAAAATTCCTTGCCATATCTGAAGAATAAACAATTCTATTTCGTCTCTCGGTTTTCCATGTTTTGAAACTGCTTCTTGTTTTTGACCATTAATAAAAAGAAGCTGTTTCTCATTTACTTTTCCATTGCCTAATCGCGGTATTTGATCCACAATAACTATTTGATCTGGAACCATATAACTAGGCAATGCACCTATTAAGAAGTTTTGAATATCATTAGGTTTGATCATAGTGCCTTTATTGCCAGCGACATATGCAATAATCGAATTTGATTTTATTAAGACTCTACATCCTATTATTCCTTCATATTTTAGAATCAAAGATTCGATGGCATCAATTTCAACTCGATATCCTCTCACTTTTATTTGCCTATCAATTCTACCTAAAAATTCAATGTCTCCATCTACATTTTTCCTTCCCAAATCTCCAGTTTTATAGCACCGGTCATTGATGTGTTCAAAAGATTGATCAAATTGTTTGTTGGTTAAAGCTTTATTGTTTTGGTATCCCAAACCCACGTTATTACCACAAATTAAAATTTCACCTTTTATGCCATCTGGTACAATTCTAGAGTTTTTATCAACAATGAAAACACAATTGTTGTCAAGGACTTTTCCAATTGGAATTATGGAATTTTCCTGAACTTCTTTTATTTCATGCGTTATAATACCAATTGTCGTTTCGGTAGGACCATAATGATTTATAATTCTCAGATTAGGTCTCTTATTTCTAATTTTGATAATGAGTTCTGAGTTTACTTTTTCTCCTCCTAATATCAATAAATTTTTAGGAAGGATATTAAATCCATTTTCAGTTTTTAATAAAGTACTTAAGTGTGATGGCACCATTTTAATACAATCAACTGGATTCATTTCCAAGTAATTTGAGAGCCAAGTTGAATTTGTGATTAAATCAGATTTAATAAAATTTAAAGAAGCGCCATGCATAAACACAGGAAAAATTTGAGTGTTACCCAAATCTGTTGTAAGAGCGGATACAGAGGCGAAAGATGAATCTTCACTGAGAGAAAGCCTCTTCCAAATTGATGTTGAGTAATTAACTAATTGTAGGTGACTGATTTTTACACCTTTTGGCTTACCTGTTGATCCTGACGTGTACATAATATACGCTAATTGTTCATGCTCAATTTGGAGGTCAGGATTATTTGAGGAATAAGCATCAATATCTTCTTCAATTTTGTCGAGAATTATTGTTGAGTGTTCAAAGGCACTTTTATGCTTTGAATCTGTTATAATCAAATTTACATTTGAATCTTCAAGGATATATTTTATATAGGTTTCTGGTTGCTCAATATCAATAGGGAGATAAGCAAGGCCTGCTTTATGAATGGCTAATATTGAAATAATTTGATTTTCACTTCGCTTTAATGCTATGGCAACAATTTTATCATTACCGGTTTTTCGACTTATAATATGATGAGCTAATTGATTGGCCTTTTCATTTAGAACTTGATAAGTTGTTTTTTTAATGCCGTGGATTAATGCAATTGCTTTTGGGTTTGCTATCACTTTTTCTTCAAACGATTCTAAATAGCTTTTGTATTCTAACTTATATTTTAAGTAGGCAATATTTTTTGTTGCTTTTTCAATTTTTAATTCGCTAATAACTTTGTCAGAATTAGTTATTACTTCTTTCAATAAAAATTCATACCTGTTCAAGAACAGTTGAATCGCTTCTTTTTTAAATAGTTTGGTTTGATAGGTAAGTGATAGAAATATTTCTTCTCCCACTTCTTCTACCCATAAATCTAGATCGTATTTTGAAATGTTATAATCCGACTTCACTGGAGCAATTCGTAAATTCTCCATTTCGTAAATTTGAGGTATATTCTGATAGACAAACAGCACTTGAAATAGGGGAGAATAGACAAGTGATCTTTCTGGATTTATTTCATCAATTAGTTTATCGAATGGTAAATCTTGATGGGTAACTAATTTTTCGCCAATAGTTTTTACTTGTAACAGATATTCAAAAAAAGTTTGCTCTGGAGAAATGGACGTTACCAATGGTAAGGTATTTAGAAACATGCCAATCGTTTCTTGAAATTCTTTAATTTTTCGATTTGCCAATGGTATACCAACAGAGACTTCTGAGCTTTGTGAATATTTGTGCAATAGAATATTAAAAGTCGCAAGTAATAAATGAAAGAGGTTTAAGTTTTTATTTTTACAATACTGTTTAAGTTGAGTAACTAACTTAGAATTTAAAATGGTTTTCTCAAGAGCACCTTCGTAATTTATCATGTTCGGCCTCTTAAAATCTAAAGGAAGATCTATTGGTTCAGGTTCATAAGGAATAGTCTCCATTACTTCACTTAAGGCTTTTTGATAACCTTCTCCTTTCAGCCAAGTGTTTTCCCAAAGTACATAATCTATATATTGATATTTTAATTCTGGCAACCTTTCTATTGCCTGATTATTTAAAGTTAATCCATGTAATGTTCTAAACATCTGAGTACTTGACCATGCATCAGAAATAATATGATGGGAAGTATAAATTATCACAGATTCATTATTAGAAATAGAAATTTGGGTAAACCTAAATAAAGGGTAATCCTCTACATCTATAATCTTTTGACCATCTCTTTTGAGAATTTCTAATACCTCTTTTTCTTTTTTATTAGGGTCAAAATCTCTTAAATCAATTTTATTAAGTTGTATTGGAACAGTGGGATGTATTTTTTGAAATACTTTTCCTTTTTTACTAAAAAAAGAGGTGCGTAAAATTTCATGCTGTTGTGCTATTAATTTAATACCACTAAAGTATTTTTCAATATCCAATTCTGATTTAGAGCTAATTTTAATAGCTATTGGATTGGTGTATAGAAAAGAATCTGGATTTAATTTTGAAATAAACCACATCCGTCGTTGAGCACTACTAACTGGATATTCTTCAGATTCATTTCTCTGCATTAACGGCAATTCCTTTTTGGACTTACCCAATTTCTTCATCAACTCCTTTAATTGTGAAGGTGACAATTGATTAATTTTATTTTTTAATTTTTCGTCCATCAAGTATTTTACATTAATATGTTTATTGTCATTCTTGAATAATTAATAATATTTGAGTACAACCTTTCCAATGTGTTCGGATTTTGATAAAAATGCTAAGGCCCTTCCTAATTCATCTATTTTAAAATTATTGCACACCAATGGCTTAAATATACCTTGCGCATGTAATTCAGAAACTTCATTCATATATTCAGTTCCTTTTTCTGGATGCCATCCCATATTTAAAGCAGTAAAAGATAAATTTCTTGTAAAAGCAGCAAGAGGAATAGATTCATTTTTTGCAATATCTTTTAAGTCTATTTGTAGAAAATGTCCATATTGGCGAAGTAGTTCTAATCCTTTAACAGTAGCGTCTCCAGCAATTGTGTTGAGTACAACATCGATGCCTTCACCATTTGTACGTTCCATAATCTCATCTGCAAATTTTAAAGATCTTGAATCCATTGGTGCATCAAAACCAATAGACTTTAAATATTCTCTTTTCTTTTCTGTTCCTGCTGTCACAAATATTTCTGCACCTAACCATCTGGCGATTTCAATAGCAGATAGTCCTACACCTCCAGTTGCGGTATGAATCAATACTCTTTTTCCCGGTTTTAAATTAGCTACATATTTTAATGAATAGTAACTTGTCATATATGCCGTTGGTATGGCTGCTGCTTCTTCCCAAGATATATTTTTTGGTTTCTTAATAACATTATATAATTCTGCATTTTGGTAGGCTTTAAAATTTTCTGTTGAAAAGAAGAGGACTTCATCTCCTGCTTTGAATTTTTTAATATTTTCACCTACTTCTGTAACTACTCCAGAATAATCTGTTCCCATTGTTGTTGTCACTCCAGGTGGATCATAGTACATATTTAAACCGATGAGAATGTCTCTAAAGTTTAAACTTGCTGCCTTTACTTTTATTTGAATTTGATCTTCTTTAGGAGGAATTATTTCAATTGGTTTAAGCACAATACTGCTAAAGTTGCCAGGCTTCTCAACATGGCAATAGTAATTATCGCCATCTTTAGGAATATATGTGACATCAGCATTTGTTTTGGAAACGCCAGGTCCAGCTTTACCAGAATCTGATTTCAGTCGCTGTAAAAGAGCAGCTCTTTTTTCTGGACTTAGGTTTGCAATTAACTTTGACACATTCTTCATTTACTTCAAATTATGATTTATAGCTTGCAGCTAAATTAATTTTCTTCACTCATTGACTGAATCAATGCTTCTAAGTCTTCGACATCTCCCAATTCCATGATAGATCCCACTACTGTTTCTGCAAGTCCTGCTATTGTAGGACTGTCATAAAAGTCTTGTGCAGATAATTCTACTTCAAGTACATCTGAAATATTGGCGATCGCTTGAATAGCTAATAGAGAATTGCCTCCCAATTCAGCAAAATTATCTTTACGTCCTATTTTTTCAATACCAAGGATATCTTGCCATATTCCTGCAATATTTTTTTCCATTTCTGTTTCAGGTTCTTCATAAGGAGTACTTAATGAAGGGCGTGAGTAATATGATTTTGAACCACTGTTTAATTGACCTTGCCTCTCCTCTATCTTTTTGGCGGTAGGCTGATTAAATATTAATTTGTCATTAAAGTCAAATGGATATACAATAACTTGAGAAGGAAAATCACTATTGAGTAATTGTGTAATAACGCGTTCACCTTCATTTTTGAAAATAAAATCATTTCTTTCCTTTATTTTCAAAGCCAATTCTTCCATTCTTTTTTTATGTTCACTCTTAGGTCCTTCAAGATCGTTTACTTGCTTTAAAGTATAGCTCTCAATCTCTATCAATCGATTGCCATCCTCATCAACTAAAGTGACATTAAACGATAGTGCGTCGGTTTCTTCTTCAGTTGCATCAGATGTGACATAAGCATAGACACAAGCTGGTAGTTTGGCAATTGGTTTAACACTTGAATAGCTAAATGGTAAGTGCGTAGACTTACTGGTATAGCGAATAGCAAATGATGTTGCTTTATCCATCATAGCAGGATGAAAGTCAAAATTGTCGGTGTCGCCCTCAAATTCAGGTCTCAAAGTCAACTTCGCTAACCACTCTTTTTCGCCTACATAAATTTTGTTGTCAATATCCCATCTTTCACCCAAATCAATCAGCGGTGTATTTTGTTTATTTAAAATCAACCTTGGTCTTTTCGTTTCATCTATTTCTCCACTTAACCTATTGATCGTGCCTGTCAAGTCAAAGGATTGAATTTCTTCATTTGCCAGTGAAACTTCTCCCATAAAATGCTTACTCCATACACTTGAATCTGAATCTTTGTTTGCACCTTGAGTATTAAAACTGAAGTTGTATTTGTCTCCTTTTCTAACAGCAACTAATCGTACTTTTTTCGGTTTTGCATGCTCAAACATCATAGGAGATAGGAAATACAAGTTTTTAAGTTCCACATTTTTTCCAGGGAAAACAATTTTGCTAAATTGATGAGCAAGCTCGATAAAAGTCGTACCTACTACAGTTGGTATATTTATAATAAAGTGGCTGTTAATAATCCAATCTTGTTTAGGTTGGAAATTTACATCGTATGTTAATGTACCGTCAATATCACTAACAAATGTTAAAAGATCTTTGGAATCCCTTAATACAGTATGTTCACTATAGTCAGGCCTTACTTCAAGACTATTTTCTTTAGCCTTCTTTTCTTTGTCCCATCTTACAGCCATACCTGTATCCTCCCAGCCTGGCCAATTTATAGCCATTGTATTGTCGTTTTTAATACTTCTTCTATAAGCTGCGAAAGAATCAAGAAAAGCATTTGCAGATGTGTATTCTAATCGGGTGGCATCACCTTCAATAGAAGTTACAGATGAGTATAATATGAAGAAATCTAAATTATGTGAAGAAAATATATCATCCAACACGAGAAGACCTTTCATCTTCGAATTAAATACTGACTGAACAGCTTCTGCAGTTCTTAATGCAATGATGCCACCACCTGCTTTACCAGCAGAATGAATTACGCCTTTGATTTTCCCTGCATCTTCTTCGACTTCTAAAACCAGTTTTTTCATGCCTTCATAATCAGCAACATCGATTTGCTTTTCAATAACTGTTGATCCCAATTCTTCAAGCATCCTAACTGCTTCAATTTTTTCTCGAGTTAAACTAAAACCTGGATTTTCATCAAGATATTTATCCCATTCAGAGCGAGGAGGAATTGCAGAATAATAAGTAAGAACAAATGTTGCCTTAACTTCTTGAGCAATGGCTTTTGCTGAGATTACACCAATTCCACCTAAACCTCCTGTAATTAAATATACACCCCCATCTACATACTTTGGTTTTTCTTTTGGGACAAATGGTAATTGTTCATAACTCTCAACCCATCGATGATGATTTCTGAATGCCACTAAGGTTTCAAAAGATGTATTTGTTGTTTCATTGATGATATTTTGAGCTAGTTGCATTCTACCGTTTGCATCCTGTTGAATATCTACATCAATAAATCTTGACCTGCAATATGGAAATTCTTGAATTAAAACGCGGCTTGGTCCAATGCCTAAAGATTTTTCCGGTGCATATACTTTTTCACCAATGACATCAAAAGCACCATTAGCAACAAAACTAAATTGTAAATCCTTTAGCTTGTTTTTAGTTATCAATGATTGATAAATAAACATAGGACTGAAAAAGGCAGACTGCTCTGCTTTTGTTAGTTCTGAAAATGAAAGTTCTTTTGTTGTGTCATGTGAGTAATTAGTCAAATGAACAATATGGTTTAATACAAAATCATCTTTAAATAAATCCTTGAACATGTCAGAGTAATGATCTTTATTTCCAAGGTCAATGATAAATTTAGTATACTCTTCTTTTCGGTAATATTCTCCTGGGTGTACTTCAAAAACCTGCTGCCCCATTTTCAAAAGGCTTTCCTTTAAAGCTTCTCCTAATCCATACTTGTCATGAAAAATTAACCAACTATTTTGTTCTTCTAGAGATGAAGATAAATATTTATTATTTGGTGTACGCTTCCAAACTGGAATATTATACCATTCATTGCCTTCTTCTATTCTTACAAAATTTTCTGGGCTCTTTGCAGTGACGCTTTGGCTAAAGTCAATAGCATAAGATTGTCTTTGGTAAGGATAACAAGGCAGTGAGATTCTGTTTCTATTTTGGTTTTTATAAAATGTATCCCAATTGATATCTCCTCCAACAAGCCATATACTACCAATAGCATTTGCAAAATATTCATTGTCGTCAAAATCCTCATTTTCTGTTTTCATTGTTCTGGTAGATGCATGAGCCGAATCATTATTGAGATGCCTTTTTACAGCAGATTCTAATGATTGTCCAGGACCGATTTCCACAAAAACAGAAGGGTTCATATCTAAGCATGTCATTACCGCATCGCTAAATCGAACAGACTTACGTACATGCATGACCCAATAATTAGGATCTACTGCTTCTTCTGCTGTCATAAATTCTCCTGTCACTGTTGAGATAATCGGAATCTTTGGAGCCGATAATTCTATATTATCAAAGATTTTTGAAAACTCATCTAAACAAGGGTCCATCATGGCAGAATGAAAGGCATGTGATGTAGATAATCTTTTAGAGAAAAAGCCAATGTCTTTAAGCTTAGATTCTAATTTTTCAATATTTTCATCTGAACCTGCCACAACTGTTAAGCCTGGATTATTGATCGCAGCGACTTCAACACCATCAAAAAGTAGCGGAAGAATTTTATCTTCATTTTTTAAAACTGCCAGCATTGAACCTCCAGGTAAATCTTGAATAAGTTGACCTCTTTTTGTAACTGCTTTTAAGGCATCTTCTAAACTCATAATTCCTGAAACACATGCAGCAACGTACTCGCCAACACTATGTCCAATTAAGGCTTCGGGCTTTAATCCTTTAGACAAAGATAGCTCTGCCATAGCATAGCTGATTATGAAAATGGCAGGTTGCGTGATGTATGTTTGTTCTAAAGCAGCTTTAGCTTTTATAGGATCCTTTTCAAAAAATAAAACTTCTTTGATATCAATACCAAATTCATCTAATATATATTTACAACAATAGTCTACTGTATTTTTGAATAATTCATTTTTTTGATACAGATCAAAACCCATTTTGAAATATTGATTTCCTTGTCCTGGGAACATAAAAACCAATGGTTTGTCATCCTCATCACAATTGCCTCTTTGTAAATTATCAATACTATCTAGCTTAGAAATCAATTCTTCCTGATTGCTAAATGTTAGAATACCTCTATTACTGAATGCACGTCGACCCACTTGGTATGTATAGGCTAAATCAGAACAATTTATATTTTCGTTCTCATTTAAGAATTCTAAAAGATTTGCTCTTGAATCCTCTAAAGCTTCATCATTTTTTGCTGACAGGCATAATGTATTTATTTGCTCTTCTGCATTATTTTTAACTACCTCAGGAGGCTCCTCTAAGACAACACAAGCATTGGTGCCACCTACACCAAAAGAATTTACTAATGCGCGTCTTGGTACGCCGTTTTTGTGCCATTCTTTAGTTTCTGTATTTACATAAAATGGACTGTTTGGAAAGTCTATTTTGGGATTTGGAACTTTGTAATTAAGATGCGCAGGAATCTTTTTTTCATGAAGAGCAAGCACAGCTTTCATAAGTCCTGCAACTCCAGAAGCTGAATCAAGATGACCTATATTAGTCTTAACAGATCCAATGGCGCAAAATTGTTTTTTATCTGTATACGAACCAAATGCCTCTGATAAAGAACTTACTTCAATTGGATCACCTACATTAGTAGCAGTACCATGTGCTTCAACATATGTAATTGTATCTGCAGTAATATTTGCCAACTCAATCGCCTCTAAAGCGGCTTCTACTTGACCTTCAACACTTGGTGCGGTAAATCCAGCTTTATTGCCTCCATCATTATTTATGGCCCCTCCTAATATTGTTGCATAAATGTGATCACCATCAGCGACAGCATCTTCATATCTTTTAAGTAAAACTGTTCCGGCACCTCTGCTGAAAACTGTTCCACTAGCATCTTTATCAAATGTTCGACATACACCATCAATAGATTCAATTCCTCCTTCATAATACATATATCCTTTACGCTCGGGTAGGTGCACGGTAGCTCCTCCTGCAATGACCATATCGCATTGGTAACTGAGGAGACTATTTATACCTAAGACTACAGCTACCATTGAAGTTGAACATGCACTTTGAACAGTAAGGCTGGGTCCTTTTAGGTTTAGCTTGTAGGATACTCTTGTGGCTGCATAATCCCTATCTGTTGCAGTGATAATTGAAGTGCCGCTCGAATATTTTGCTACTTGACCATTGGTTGTTACACTATTTAAATACCATGCAGTTCCTGTACCA
Organism: Saprospiraceae bacterium; assembly: GCA_013001975.1. Lineage (GTDB taxonomy): Bacteria > Bacteroidota > Bacteroidia > Chitinophagales > Saprospiraceae > RFSX01. The sequence goes on from JABDKX010000031.1 coordinate 20,765, forward strand.
CCAAAAACACCAATTCTTGCTTCTGTTTTTTCTGGATCATAACCCGCATCTTCAAGAGAGTGCCAAGCACACTCTAAAAAAGTTCTATGTTGAGGATCCATAATTTCTGCATCTCTAGGTGTTATACCAAAAAATGTAGCATCAAACAAATCTGCTCCATCAACTATACCCCTAGATTTTACATAATTTGGGTCGTTTATAACGGACTCGGATACACCAGATTTTCTTAATTCTTCATCTGTAAAAGTGGTTATCGATTCAACGCCTTGAACCAAATTGTTCCAAAATTCTTTGATGTTATCTGCGCCCGGCATTCTACAAGACATACCGATTATCGCAATTTTATGAGCGCCTTTTTTATTGTTTTCTTTTGACATAATTTAAAGTTTTAATGCATCCTAGCCTTACGTTGCAAAGCCGCGCGATTCTTGATGGATTTGGAGTTATTTAATTTATTTTTGGAATTAATTTCTTCTGCTAAAGATTTAATGGTTGAATATTGAAACAGATCTATGATTGCAATATCGCTTTTGAAAGCAGCATCAATTTTTAGTTTCATATTCATGATTAAGATCGAAGATCCTCCTACATCATAGAAATTATCTTCAATGTCAAAAGCATCATGCTTCAATATTTGAAACCAAATGCCCGCAATTTTTTGCTCAATAGAATTATTATATACTCTTTGTCCAATGGTCCTTTTCTTATTTGCAAACGGCTCAGGTAATTTCTTAGCATCTAATTTTCCGTTTGAACGAATAGGGATATGATCTATAGGAATGAAAACTGTAGGAATCATATATCCAGGGAGTAATTTTTTTAAATATGACCTAAAATCTATTTTAGTCGATTTATCTTTAGGTATGTAATACGATACTAGTCGATCATCTCCTGCTTCAATTTTTTTGCTTAAAACGATTACTGAATCAACTTTTGGATGCTTGTTCATTTCATTTTCTATTTCACCCAATTCAATTCTAAATCCACGAATTTTAACTTGGTGGTCAGAACGACCCAAAAATTCAATTTGACCGTTAGGTAGCCACCTGGCTTTATCTCCAGTCTTGTAATACCGAATACCTTTTTTATTATATTTATATTTCTCTTTGGTTAAGGATGGATTGTTTAAATATCCTCTTGCCAATCCACGACCAGTTATAACCAATTCTCCAGGAATGCCAACTGGTTGAAGATTTTCATGATTATCTAAAATATAAATTTGAGTATTGTCCATTGGCTTGCCAATAGGAACTTTGGTGTAGTCGTCAGCTGTGATTGTGTCAAACCAAGAAGCTGCAATCGTGACTTCAGTTGGTCCATAAAAGTTAATCAATGATACTTCGTTGTTTGGAGAAATAACTTTTCTAAACTTTTGTACATGATAGTGTTCAAGTGCTTCGCCTGTTGTGAAAATAGTTCTAAGACTTGAAAGATTTATTTTTTGATCAGGTACATCAAGAAATGCCAGATAAGCATTAAACATCGAAGGAACAACATGTAAACTTGTCACTTTAAATTTGTCAATAGCACTAAGAATAATCTCTGGATTCTTTTCACCCTCGCTTGGTAATACATATAAGCTACTGCCACTTAATGTCCATCTGAATAATTCCCACACACATACATCAAATGTAAGTGGTGTTTTTTGAATGAGGACATCATTTTCTTTAAGAGGGAATTGTTTTTGCATCCATGTAATACGGTGCATTACACTTCCGTGTTCTGTCATTACACCCTTAGGGTCTCCGGTTGAACCAGAAGTAAAAACAACATAAGCCAAATGCGAGGAATCTATTGGAATATTTAAATTCGTTGTTGGTAAATCATTAAAATATTGATCTTTATCTAAATATATTTTAGGACAGGTTATATTTAAATCGCTGGTTAAATCCTCTGAAACAAATACGGCTTTTATGTTACTGTGCTCTATTAAATATTGGATTCTTTCATTTGAAAAATTAGAATTTATAGGTAAGTAGGCTACGCCAGCCTTAAGCGCTCCATAAATACCTGCCACCATATTTACAGACCTATTCATTATTATGCCAATAATCTCTTCTTTTTGTATGCCAAGATTTTTTATATAATGAGCAATTTGATTTGCTCGTTTATTTAATTGAGCATAAGTCATTTGATGTTGGTCAGAAAAAACTGCAATTCTATTTGGATGTGCTTTTGCTCTTTTTTCTAAGTGGCTGTGGATGCTTACATCCTCAACAGGAGAAAGTGTATCATTCCATTCAGCGACCTTGTTGGCTAAAATTGTTTTATCTTCTAATATAAATTGGTTGAATTTTTTAAATGGGTTGTGAATAACTTGACCCAATAGAAAATGAAATTGAGAAGCCATTGCTGATATCGTGCTTTGAGAAAACAAAGATGTGTTATAATTAAAAGTTGCAACTAATCCTTCTTCTTTTTCTTGGATTTCAATATCTAAATCAAACTTACAACTAGGGTTAATTATTTCTTCCAGTTCAATAAAAACGCCATTTTTTGTTTCTCTTTTATCTAGTATATTATGATATGCAAACATCACCTGAAATATTGGATTATAAGAAACACTCCGATCAGGATTTAATTTTTCTACAAGCTTACCAAAAGGGTATACTTGATTGTCAACGACATCTAATGTATAAGCTTTTATATAATTCAGCAGCTCTGAAAAATTATGGAAATCATTCATTTGACTTCTATAAACTGCTGTATTAGTAAAATAACCTATTGTCGAATGCGAATTTGCTAGTTGCCTATTTGCAAATGGGACGCCTATGGATATATCTGATTGTTGTGTATGCTTATACAATAACATTTTAAGTACAGAAAGAAGTAGAATAAACGGAGTGACCTTTTCTTTGCGCGTAAATTCAGTGATATCTAAAAACTCTTTTTTGTCTATAATCAATTCGATGTTTGCTCCCTCAAATTGCTGAATTTTTGGTCGATGAAAATCAGTAGGTAAATTGAGGAAATATTCTCCTCCTTCTAACTTTGATTGCCAAAACTTAAAGTTTGTTGAAAGTTGTCCTGAAAAATATTGGTTTCTACTTTCATCTACATAATCACAATAACTTTGAGGTTTAACAATTGTATCAATAGCTACAGGAGGTGTTGGATTATCTAAAGAATCATAAATAGATTGGAATTCTTTGCTGAAAATATTCATTGATAATCCATCGAAAATTATATGGTGTACAACCACAAATAACTTTACGTGTTCAGAACTATATTTTACATAGTGAAAATTGATAAGTGATTCGTTTGTCAGATCAAATTTCTTATTAAATAAATTTTCGACCGTTTCTTTTTCAAATGAGGCTTGTAAGCTTGGAAGTTGATCAGTGATATTAGAAAAGCGAAAATTCAAATTAGCATTTTCACTTATCACTCTTATAGCTGTGCCATCTTTTACCAAGAAGTTGGAACGCAATAAATCATGTTTTTCTAGAATTATCTTTAATGTTTTTTTAACCTTGGATTGATCAAGTTCTCCTTGAAATTTTAAGGTGAAAAGAATATTATAAGCAGTTTGATTAGGTCTTGATTGATTAATAAACCAAAGGCTCGACTGATTTAAGGACAAGGAAAGTATGTTCTTTTTTGAGGTTGTTTTACTTGATATAGATTTAGGAGCACTTTCTTTTTTTGCTGCAACAATTTTACATAACGCCTTTGCATTTAAAGACTCCCAAATATCTTTTATGGAAATATTTACATCAAAATTGGTTTTGACTAAATGAACCATTTTTATTGCCTTTAGTGAATCTCCACCCAAATCGAAAAAATCATCTGTAATTCCAATCCCAGAATAGCCAAATATTTCAGACCAAACGTTTAACATCTCTTTCTCCAAATCTGAAGAAGCATTAACTTTATCATATGTCAATTGTGGCCTTTGCGGTAGCCCATCTTCTAATACCAATTTTTTTCGGTTTATTTTTCCGTTTGCCAACTTTGGCATGGCCTTAAGAAACTGGAAGTTCTCTGGAATCATATAAGGCGGTAGCCATTGAGACAATTCTTTTCTTATAATATCGACGGGAATGTTGTTTACTTTGGTTACTACAAATGCTGTAATTTGTTTATTACCTGAGATGCTGGTGGTAACCTTACAAGCAGTTTGCCTAATTCCTTGCACGTTATTTAGATGACGTTCGATTTCTGATAATTCGATTCTGTGGCCTTTAATTTTTATTTGTTGATCTCTTCTTCCTAGAAAAATTAATTCGCCATCTTTATTAAATTTACCAATGTCACCCGTATTGTAAATCGTATAATCTTCAAAGCCTTTTACATTATGGTCCTTTATAAAACTTTGCTTACTCAATTCTGGTCTATTTCGATAAGCTCTTGCTAATGCTTGACTTGTTATGTAGATATATCCTTCTTCTCCTTGGGGAACATGGTTTAAATCCTCATCTAAAAGAAATACATGTGCTCCTCGAATAGGTTTGCCGAGGAAAATTTCTTTTCCTTTTTGAACTTCGTAATAACTTACGTTAGCGGTTGACTCAGTAGGTCCATATAAATTCCATATAGATATTTCTGGTATATGCTTATAAGTAAGATCAACCAAATATTTAGAAAGGGCTTCCCCAGAAAGATATAAACAGGCTGGTGGATTATACTTTTTATTAGGATTTAATTCTATAAAATTCATTACTTCCTCCCAAAGAGTAGGAACGCAATACAAGCCATGACCTGGATTTTCAGTATACCAATCAAGCAGTTTGTCAGGTTGCCGTATAATATCAGGATTTAAAATATGGAGTGTTCTACCAAGCATCAAGGCGGCAAACAGCTGAGTCACTCCAGCAGCAAAACTAATAGATGATGTAAGAGGTAGATTAACAAAGGTTTGACTATGCAAATCTTCTAAATACCAATTTAAATAAGTAGCCAGACTTCCATGTTCAACTATAACCCCCTTTGGTTTGCCTGTGGAGCCAGAAGTGTATATAATATATGCTGCGTCTTCATCTAATATTTCAACTTCAGGTGCTTCAGTTGAAAAGTTTTGAAGTGAATCAAATGTTGAATTTATGGAAATGACCTCACCTTGAAAATCTTCAAAAGTATTTTTAGGATTATCAGATATGATCAATGTAATCGAAGCGTCATCAATGATTTGATCTATTCTCTTTTTGGGATAATCATTAGATAACGGTACATATGTTCCCCCTGCTTTCAAAATTCCAATGACTACAATGGGCAAACAAAGAGAAGGGGAGAGATGTACACCAACACATGTCTCCTTTGATAGGTTTTTTGACAACAGCATATGAGCCATTGCATTTGATCGGTCTTCAAGTTCCTGGTAAGTCATTTCCTCCTGTTCATGCCTCACAGCCCTTGCAGAAGGAGTTGAAACTACACGCTTCGAAATACAACGTTGTACTTGAATAATGTTTTGTTCTAACAACGATAATACCAGGTACATCTTGAAACCTTCAATTATTTGAAGATTAAGATCGTCTTTCACTTTCCAAAATTAATTTAGTAATTAAATTTTTTTAAACGGCATAGCAATGCCGCTATAACGTTAGAATAAATTGTGACATTTTTTTCTAACCTTAAGTTTACTTAAGCTAAAAGCATTCTAGCTTGGAATAATTAAAATTTAAAAACTCCAAACTAGAATTTTACTTATCAGTTGTGATTATCGTTTAAATCAATATACCCAGACTTACAAAAAAGTCAATAAAAGGTATTGTATTTTAAAATACGATTCTTAAGCGTTCATTGATCTGTGTTTATGGTATTGAGCCATAATTATTTCGCGTGTTTTCGGATTGTCAAAATGTGAATCTATAACTTCCTTAAAAGGAGTTCCAGATCTTAACGCCGTAGAAATACTACTCTTTAAAAAGTGAATCTTGTTAAGCGTTTCAGGTGAAAAATCGTATTGCGCTAAAATTTGTCCAAAAGTCAGGCCTGATGCCAAATGATCAGCTACTTCTCTAGCTCTTGGATGATCAGAATTTCTTAGAATGTGTTCAGATGCTTTTAAAGCCATGATATAAATTGTTTAACGGGTTAATAATAGTGTCCATAATAAGCAGGACAATTTAATCTTATAAATAAGCGGAATAACGATTGCGTCTTTCCGGGTTACATCTAAATATAAAGAAAGAATGTAAATTAAACAACGATAAACTGGTGATTTATCTAATAATCAGGTATTTATACCTATGATTTCAACTGCTTAATTTATCCTATGTTTTTAAAATTGAGTGAAAGTTATCTGTAATTTAAAAATATCATTTATTTGCAGTGGTCAATATCAGAAGGAATATTTTCATACCAATCACCGATGTGATTTTTAAGAATTATATGTATTTCTCTAGCAGTTTTTGAAACTTCTTTTTTTACTTCTCCAATTATTGTTGCAACTCCAATCGAAGTCAAAAGGTCAGTAGTTTTTTTGTATGGTTGATTGAGTTTAGGATATAATGTCAATTCCTTTAACAAAGGAAGTTGAGCTAGCCTTTTTTTTTCGTTAGACGTTAATCCTCTAAAGATTCCACTCTTTGATGTATTTAGTGCTATATGTATTCCGTATTTTAAGAGCACGTTATTTTTAAGGTTACGCCCATTATTTATGTATTTATCATAAATGGCTTCCATAAGACCAATTGAATAAACCTTACTGTAAAACCAAGGATCACCACCACCACGCATGCGCGCTCCAATATCGATAAGACAATGATTTTCTCCATTGGAAATAAATTCAAGATGAGCGGCTCCGTTGGAAACGCCAAGTGTCTTAAGTACCTTTTTGCCGTATTCAATTAGCTGGCTAAATTCAGTATTATCAGGACTTAAAAAAACAGATTCCGTTGTGAGGAACCTATTTTCGACTTTAAAATTTTTAAAATATTTTGAAACAACAATTATATAGGATTTATTTCGATGCACAACAAAGTCAAGAGCATATTCAGTTCCTTGGATAAACTCTTGAATTACAAAATGGGTAGTTTTAGAAAATGTCCAATTTGTAGCGCCATATTCAACTTGAGCAAGTCTAGCATTAATATCTTCAATGTTATAGCAGAAATAAACATCCTTAGTTCCTGTTCCAGTAGCTGGTTTTAAAATTATTGGAAATGAAAACCCTGTTAGATCTGCAGGTGTTATTTTTTTGTACGCAGCTAGGTTAACTAATTTACTTTTCGCATAAGCCAGACCGTTAAGTTTGAGTTGTTCTTGCATTACATATTTATTTCTTCTATAGTCGGTCGTGGCATAATTATTACCATCTAACCCAAATTTATGACATAGGTAATCGCAGACTTCTACACCTGATTCACAGCCAGGTATAATGCAATCGAAGGCAATTCCAGATTCAAGAACTTGGTCAACATTGAAAAAATATTTTGTATAAATATTGGGAGAAAACTCTTCTTTCTCATCAGTAAGAATTTTACTTTTTAAAAGGTCTTTTATTTTATCGATTTCTATTAATGCATATACCTCTTGTCCATTATTTTTAAAATAAGAAGCCAAATTTTTACCATTGCGAATGGGATTTATAAATAGACATTTATATACTCTATGTAATTGTTTTTTGATGGCTATGTAGTATGGGTTATTAATTAAAGCTACAAAAAAATACATAAGAGAATCAAGAGTTAGTGGAAATTTATTTTTGTTT
>JABDKX010000034.1 GCA_013001975.1 Saprospiraceae bacterium
AGAATATGTTTGATTTGCGAAAACCCAATAATGATGGCTGCGGCCGAAGTGAAACCTGCAATAACTGGGTGCGATAGGAAATTAACTAAAAACCCTAGCCTGAATACACCCATAGCAAGTTGGATAACACCTACCATTAATGCCAATAAAATGGCGAGTGCAATAAACTCTGAACTTCCAGTTTCTGCCAATGCGCCAACACCGCTTGAAATCAGCAAAGCAACCATAGCAACTGGACCAACAGCCAGCTGTCGTGAAGTACCCAGTAAAGCATAAACGATCAATGGAATCGTCGATGCATAAAGACCATAAATTGGTGGTAATCCTGCTAACATTGCGTACGCCATCCCTTGTGGAATGAGCATAACACCAACTGTAAGTCCTGCTGAAATGTCACCATTCAGATTTTGTTTGGTATAAGATTTTGACCAGTCTAAGAATGGTAAAAATTGTTTCATTTCTATTATTGCTTTTGTGCTAGCAGGTAAATGTAATTTCTAATATTGCCGTTCAATTCTTTATAAGCAAACTCAGTAGAATTTGTATGATTGTAATCGGGCATTCTGTTGTGCAATGATTGTATGCTCCAAAGTTGTAAATCAAGTCCGCAACACTTTGGTTTATTGTCTTTGCTGAAAACGCCTATAACGGTATGACCACCTGTTTTTAATAAATCTTGCATTTGAGAAAAGTAGTGATCTTTTTCTGCACATTTTGTAAAAAAATGAAGCGTTGCTCTATCGATATATAAATCGATTTTTCCTTTATAGTCTTGAATTTTCTTTGGAGAAATAAGATCATCTTGAAGGTAAGTTACTGAATTGTTGTTTACTCTTGAACTTAATGTATCAAGAGCGACTTGACTTATGTCATTAGCAATAATGTTTTTATATCCGTTCTGTAAAAGATGTTCAACGATATTTGCATTGCCTACACCTGCACAAAAAATCGTGGCTTCCTTTGAAAGATCAATGTCATTGATCCAGGTCATTATCCAAGGCGCTTCTGTTTCTATCCAATTGGGTGTTTCATTTTTTTCGAAATTAGCATCCCAATATTCTTTCTTTTCTCGACTTCCATCATCTGTGATACAACACGAATCTTTCTCTTGCATGATTTTATACATTTAATATTTGAAGGGCACCGCGATGCTGTTTAATGATGCCTTCTTGTTCTAGTTTTTTCATAATTCTTGAAACGACAACTCTGGAGGTATGCAAATCATTGGCAATATCTGCATGTGATATTTTCAACATTTTTGACTTGGCAACCCAAACTTTGTCTTCGACATATTTTTTGATGCGTTCTTCCATCGAATGGAAAACTATATTGTCAAGTGCCGCCAGCATTTCATTTAACCTTTCATTGTAACTGTCCAGAACATAGGTTCGCCATGATTTATACTTGACCATCCATTCGTCCATTTTGTCAACTGGAACAAATAGGATTTCGGTATCTGTTTCGGCGAAAGCTCTGATTGTTGACTTCGTCTTTTTTGTACAGCAACTCATGGTTACAGCACAAGTGTCACCCAATTCAAGATAATATAGCAAAAGCTCGTTTTCATCGTCATCTTCCGTCATTATCTTAATTGAGCCATTCAGAACTAATGGCATATGGGTAATTTGGTCACCAATATCTATCAGCAATTCGTCTGATTCGAAATCTTTTAATTGGCCAAATTGGCAAAACTCATTTATCAATTCTTCATCGAAGAGGTATTGAAATTTCTCTTTCAATTTTTTGAAACACTTAGAATCAAATGGTATAAAACTCATAATTATGAATATATGATCATTAATTCATGCAAATATATTGCTTTCTATTGGTTAATTAATAAATACTAAGGTCAATGAGTTACAAAGTTAAAGAGATTACAATGGCTCTATGTTACTCATGTTACAAAGTAAGTAGGAATCAAAATGTGAAATTTATTATTGCATCAAAATAAGTAATTGACTATCTTTATACGTATAATATAATACGTATGAATACTAAATTGACTTTATCAATTGAACAAGAAATTATCGAAGAAGCGAAGAAGTATGCAAAGCTTCAAGGACGCAGTCTTTCAAATATCGTGGCAGAATACTTGAAATCGCTTTCTAATCAAGGAGAAAAAAAACCTAATAGAGAACTTTCTAAAATTGTCAAAGAATTGAAAGGATCATTGAAAAAATCGGACAACTCTAGATCCTACAAAGAAATCTTGGAAGATGCACTAATCGAAAAATATTTGAAATGAAAAAAGTATTTATCGACTCCGATGTTATTTTAGATTTTTTATTGGATAGAGAACCTTTCATTGAAGAGATAACACAGATAATCGAGCTTGCTATTAAACGGGAATTTGATCTTTGCGTAGCATCTATTAGCATCACAAATTTAAATTATATTATTGGCAGGTTAGAGAATACAAGAAAAGCGTCTTCGAAAACAAAAAAAATATTGAAATTAGTTAAGGTTGAAAATGTAGGGCAATCTACAATAGACAATGCTGTTAAATCATCTTTCAAGGATTTTGAAGATGCTGTACAAAATTTTTGTGCAATTGAATCAGGGCATAGAATTATAATAACTCGAAATGTAAAAGATTTTAAAGACAGTGAATTAGCAATTTTAACGCCGAAAGAGTTTATTGTAAAAATCAAAGAGAAAGACAAGCACCATTAAAAGATGTCAAAACAAGTCATCTCAGGCTTGACCTCCTTGATTTCAAGACCGATATATTCGACTCAGAATAACTTCTATTACATTTAAAATCAATATTTTACCTATTAAAAAAATAATTATCTTTATTTTTGGCACTTTGAAAAAAGGGATTAAATACTGGGAATTGATCATAATAAATCAGATTCCTCGTTTAAACTATACATTATAACTTAACTATATATGAAAAAAGTATTGGTTTGTGGTGCAGGTGGATTTATTGGAGGACACTTGGTAAATAGACTCAAAAGTGAAGGTTTTTGGGTAAGAGGAGTAGATTTAAAAGAACATGAATTTGGCAATAACAATGCAGATGAATTTATAATTGGAGACCTTAGAGAACCGGATGTTGCAAGGAAAGTTTGTGCCGATATGAACCATGTTTACCAATTGGCAGCCGATATGGGCGGCGCGGGATATATATTTACTGGTGATAATGATGCGGCTGTTATGCATAATTCTGCTTTGTGTAATTTAAATGTATTAGATGCCAGCCAAAAAGCAG
>JABDKX010000043.1 GCA_013001975.1 Saprospiraceae bacterium
AAGTTACGAATGGTCCCCATTGTGCATCCGCTGCATCACAAACCGGACTTCTTCTAACTTCTAATGTGATATCTGTACAACCATCATAACTTCCGTTATCGATATCTTCTGCATATATCTTAGCAAAGCCTTGGAACTCATCTACTGTGTTTCCAACGTTTGTTAAACTGATAACGATGAATTCTTTACTTACTGCTACTGGGCCTGTTTGATCAACAACTGTTACTTGCATAGTTGCTCTTCCAATATTACCACAGCAATCTTCAGAAAGATATTCTATTGTGTGGGTACCTAATTCAACACCGTGTAAAACAAAACCATCAGTTGCATTTCCAGAAACTGAATATCCGCCAGTATTACCAATGTAATAAGTAACATCACTATCACAGTCATCACCAATATGTTCAGGAGCTGGTAAATTTACCGCTGCTGTACAATTCCATGGATCAACACTTGCACTTGTATTCGGAACACTTAACTGAGGACCTTGTGTATCTTGAGATTTGATGATTTGACCATATTCAGCGAACTGACCAGTACACCAATCAAGAACAACCCAACTTCTAAGTATTTTTCTGTTTCCACCACATCCAGGAGCACAAGCGTCAATTTCTTGATCTGTATATCCTGAAATTAAGTTACAAACTTCGTTATCGATTTTTTGAGCGTGAGGACCACCTGAACCTACACCATCTTGGTAGTAGTGAGGATATCCCCAAGCATAACCTTCATTGTTCTCAACAACAAGATCTACATCTAACTCATCTGGATCAATACCATTATCATCTGTATCTCTATCTACTGTTAAAGGATTGTCAAAAAAGGCTGCAATTCCTTCTGGAGAAACATCAACACCACATGGCAAAGAAATACTTGCTGGTGGTAATACTAATGTATCTTCAATAGGCTCTATTATGTATTGTCCTGTTAGTGGGTCAACATCATATTCTCTAGCTGTCGATAAATCAACAGGAGCGAAGAAATATTCTCTTGTACAAGAAACAGTACCTCTTGTTCCGTCATTTCTAGTAAATCCTACAGTCCAAGTTCTTTTTAATCTTGTTCCTACACAAGCACCTAAACTTTGGTAGTCATCATAAAAACTTACATCTTCAGGATCCCAGTTGTCACAATTATCAGACATTGCATCATCAGCAAAATCTTCATAATCTTCCATAACTAGATCATCTCTTAGTCTGTCATCATATCTTAACTGAAGAATTGGCTGCTCGTAACAAGCAAGAATACAATCATCTGAATAATCTAAAACAGATGAACCGTTAATTTCAGGACAAATTTCACAATCGATAGTTGGATCTTCTTTGTCTTCAAATAAAACTGTTCCCCAACAAGAATTTCCGCTACAGATGTCTATAACAGAGTAATTCAATGTTTGATTGAAAATTGGGAATTCTGGATCAATTTGAGCACCAATGTTATTAGTTATTTCAAAGTCTAATGTTAGATCATCGTAATCACCTTCGATAAACATATCTCCAGTAATATCTGATGCACAATCAGAATTTAAAGTAACATTAACATGATCGTTACAAGCTAAGTTAGTCGTAGAGACTCCTTCTGCTTTAAGCGCTAGTTTTGCATCATCATAGTAGATTGCTCCACCATCAAATCCAGGCTGAATGAATAAAACGACTATTCTAACTGAAGCTGCACCATCTGGAATAACACCGATAGTACTCATTTCTGTCCAACGGCCAGCTGCATACTTGTAATCAAATTGCTTAGATTCAGAAAAACCTAATACAACGCCTCCGCCATCTAGGTATTGAATTTGAACGATTCCAAAGTTAGGATTACCTTCAGGAATGTGATCTGAAAACATAACACCGTTACATTCTTCTTCTTTTGGAGAATACATGTCTACTGATGCCACGTAAGTTTCTCCAGCTTCAGCTTCCATAGCTGGTCCTATTAATACAGAAACACCAGAGAATGTTCCAAACATCTTAACGAAGTTTTTTCCATTTCCAGGAGCAGCAACCGTAGGTACAGGTTGACAATATCCGTCAGGTGATTCCAATAGGAAAATGTTTCCAAAAGATTGCCAACTGTCCATTCCTGAACCGCCACCAACGAATCCTAGGGTTCCATCTTCGAAACTTCCGTTATTAAGAAGATTGTCTCCTATTGCACCGCCAGCATTGCAATCATTGTTTAATTGAGAATAGATTGGGATCGAAAGAATGCAACAAAGCATCCAAATGGCTAAAGTTTTTGCCAATTTCATGAGATTGAGTTTTGGTATATTATTAATACAAATAAATTTCGTCAGTTCTACCCACAGGCAAAACATCGTGCAAATTACCAATTAAATTAAAAAAAACAACAATTAATTTAATATTTTTGTCTCATATGATTAAATATTTAAGTTTTAGGGGGGTTTTCCCAATTATTTTTTTGTTTTCTACTACGATCTGCGCTCAAATCGAGGGTTATTCTGAATGTTTAGATGACGGAGATGCTTTTATTGGGCTAGATAGGAAAGGATGGACAACTCAAGTGGATGATTTGAGTGAATCTTACCAATTTGACTTCGAAATACCAGATCAACCTCCACTAGAATGTCATGGAGTAGCTTATATAGAGGTAGATATTCTATTTGATAATACCTTATTTAATATAGATCCCGCCTGTTTCCTTGGATTTTGGACACATGCCTTCATAGGATGTGACAATAATGATCCCTTAGGGTGCCCTACTTCTACCTTAATATATGATGAATCAGGATTGAATCAAAGTTTAACATTTGTTGAAGACTTCGAAAATGGGGACATTTTGGGTGTTGATGTAGTGGTGGTGATTGATCCTTCAAATCCTGCATGTACACAAACACCCATAAGTGATGGAGATTATGTTGCAGATGTAGAAGTTTGTATAACCATATTTTATGAACCTCTAGAACCTGAAATGGAAGTTGATTTAGGTGATGACATTATTGTTTGCAACAACGATCCCATTGAATTAGAAGGTCCAGATGGTTTTGAAGAATATGAATGGGATGGCCCTGTGGATTCTGACGAGCAAAATCTCCAAAATGCAATTCCAGGAGTTTATACATTGGATGCTTATGATGCTCTTGGATGTAAAAGCTCTGATGAGATTGAAATTATCTTTTCTAATGATATAGATGTGGCATTTAATCAACCTCCTGTTGTTAATATATGCGCACAATCAGAAGAAATGATCGTTTCAATAATTGATGGCATAGAAAATAACTCTGACTATGACTATAATTGGACTTTCCCATTAGGAGGTAGCAGCAACAATTCTCAAATTGATATTACTGAATTCGGAACTTATGTTTTAGTAGTCACAGATGAAAATGATTGTACGGCTTCATCTTCCGTAACTGTCAATGAAATTGAGATTTCCTTTGCACAAATTGACAGCTTAAGTTCAGATACTATTAATATTTGTATAGATCAAGATACTTCGGTGACTGCATTTGTTCCATTTGATGACTTTAATAATTATGCTTTTGAATGGATTATAGGTATTGACACTATAAGAACTCAAGAAATCATGATTTCCCAAGCTGGGACTTATATATTAAATATGAACAACTTGGTTGGTTGTCCTCCAAGTAGTGACACTTTAATAGTTACTGAAACAACGCCTAATTCTGCTGGAGAAGGTACAACTAGGTCAATTTGTATTGGTGAGGTAATAGATTTAAATGAGCTATTAAGTTTAAATGCATCTGCTGGCGGAATGTGGTTCGACAATACTGGGACGATTATTCCAGATGGAATGTATGAGGGGACGATGAGTGGCGTAGAAAATATTACATATCAAATTGATAATAATCTGCCTTGTCCTGATGATAGTGTTTCTTTCAGCATATTCACTAATGACTCAAATGTTAATGCTGGAGATGACATGAATAATAATTTATGTCAAAATGAAACCATCGACTTAGGGACATTGGTAAATGGAGATGCTGGTGGCCAGTTTTTCGATAATACATTTACTTTGATAAGTAACCCAAATCTTGTAGGATCCGTATTAGGCGAAGGTTCCTTCATATACTATTATATAATTGAAAGCAACACATGTGGTCGAGATACTGCTACTTATGAAATACAAGTTGCAGCAGAGATTTTACCTACCATTATAAATGGTCCATTATGCCCTACTGAATCAACTACAATAGATGGTGTTGTCTATGATATAAATAATCCTAGTGGAATGACTGTGTTTCAATCGGTGAATTCTTGTGATAGTATTATTGAAATTGACCTTTCCTTTTACGCATTAGCAGATACTTCTATAACCGATACATATTGTTCTTCTGATGTTGCCATTATTGGAGGCCAGTCATTTGATGTTAATAATCCAAATGGAGACATTATAATGCCAAATATGTCTATAAACGGTTGTGATAGTATAATCAATGTTGCACTGAATTTTATAGATGCATCTGTTTTTGATTTTGGAGAGGAATTATGCGAAGGGCAAAACGTTGAAATTGAGGGAGAAATATTTGACGAGTCAAATGCAACTGGAACTGTCACTATAACAAATGGGTCCATTTTAGGTTGCGATAGCATAATCAATGTATCATTAACGTTCAGTTCAGCTATAATGGAAAATATTAATCCTGAACTATGTACCGGAGATAGTATTGATATAAATGGTACCATTTATAATAATATCAATCCTTCTGGTCAACAAACGACTGTTGATGCTGATGGCTGTCAAACAATTTTAAATATCGATGTGGTATTTTTAAATGATACTGACTCTTTACTTTCTATGTCAATTTGTGAGAATGAAACTATCGATATTAATGGTGAAATTTTTGATCAATCAAACATACAAGGGTCACAATCTTTCACAAATAGTATTGGTTGTGATAGTACATTGAATATTGAAATAGAAATTATTCCATCAAGTATCAATATGATTAGTGATGAATTATGTCAAGATGATCTTGAAATTATAAATGGAGAAACATTTTCAATTAATAATCCAAGTGGGACCGTCATTATTCCAAATGGCTCATATCTCTCTTGTGACAGTATAATTGAAGTTGCATTTACATTTATACCTACAGAAACTTCGAGTCAAAATATAGATTTATGTGTTGGGGATAGTATTCTAATAAATAATACTTGGATAAATTCTAACGGTACAATATCCGATACGCTTATTTCATCTATTGGATGTGACAGTATTGTTGAAACCACTGTGATGTTAACAAGTTGTAATATTACTATTGATTTTGATCAAACAGAACCACTCTTATGTTATGGAGATGGTGCACTTGTTGAGTTTGTTATTAATGGTGCCATTGATTTTCCATACGAATACGAACTGTATGATGCAGATGTTGATACCATTGTGATAACGAATGAAATAGACTCTGAGACGTTAGTCATAACAAACTTAGGCGCTCTCAATTATTATTTGATATTATACAACAAGTCAGATGGCTCCATAGCTAGTGAATTAAATTTTTCGATTTCTGAGCCCAGCCAACTAGAAGCCACAGTGACACCTACTGAAATAGATTGCGCATCAAATAATACAGGTAGCTTATCTATTAATGCATCTGGAGGAACAGAACCATATGATTATTTGTGGAGCACTGGTGAAACATCTTCGATCATTAACAATTTGATGAGTGGAAATTATTCTTATACCGTTATGGACGATAACGGATGTGAGATATTTGGAAACTTATCTCTTATTGATCCTGATGCAATAGATGCAATAATTGCTGTAACAAACTCTGAGTGTGAAGCAGCAGCTAATGGAAGCATCGAGATAATGGATGTTTCGGGTGGTAGTCCAGTTTATACTTATTCTTTGGATGGATATACTTATACACAAGACAACGTTTTTTCAGATTTATCAGCTGGCCTTTACCAAGTATTTATTTCTGATGACAATGGTTGTATTGAAGTTTTTGACGCCACTATTGAAAATGAATCTTTTAACGAGATCACACCCATCAGTAACATATTTATAGAGCAAGGCGATTCTATTACAGTCGTTGTAAGTTCAAATTTTAATCCAACTATAGTATTATGGTCACCAGAAACATCAATTGATTGTACTTCTTGTATTAGCCCCAACTTTAATCCTTTGACCACAACGACGTATACTGTTATGTTAACTGATGAATTTGGTTGTACTATTTCAACAGATTTTACCATTAATGTGCGAGCAAAAGAAGAAAGCATTTTTGTTCCTACGGTTTTCAATCCAAATGATGCAGTAGGTGGAAACGATATTTTCAAACCTTTGTTTGAACAGAACAGCACAATGGAAATTCAACAGTTTAGCATCTATGACAGATGGGGAAATTTGGTGCATTCTGAAAGTGGAAATGAAATCACTGGTTGGGATGGGTATTCTAATAACAAAAAATCAGAACAGGGTATTTATATTTATATTTTCATATATAATGTAAATGGCATTCAGCAAGAAATGATTGGCGATATTACTTTACTTAGATAGTATTTTATATTTCTATTAATCTGTATAACGGTAAACGATTTTTAATTCATAGACTTCGTTATCATAAAAAGCAACTTCTATTTTCTATTGCTTTTCATAATTCCATTTTCAATAAATGGATAGAATTCTGATAAATTTGAATTCATCCATAACATGAGATTGTTTGTTGAAGTTGGCCTTTCTTCATTACACTGTGGCACCCAGGTATATTAATTATAACAAGCAATTTAAATGTAGAAAAACAAATAAGATTAGCCTCGTGAGATAAGCCTTGTGGATATTTTTGTGGCATTCCTCAATCATTGAAATTTATTTAATTATAATTATAAAAAAAAGGTCGAACAAAAATGTTCGACCTATCTCATAAACCAAAAAGTTTGAAATCTCTATTAATTATTAATAGACTTCATTTACTCAATCCCTGAGCAATTATCTTAAGTCTTATTTTACTAAGACCATATGTCTTACTGCAGAATTTTCTCCGGCTTCCAACTTATAGTAAACCATTCCTGCATTTCCGAAATCATCGCTTGATAAAAGAACTGTATTTCTTCCTTCAACAAAATCACCATCAACAACCTTTAGTACTTTTCCTGTTACATCGAATACCGTCAAACTACCTGAACTTCTTTCAGGAAGATCGAATGATATTACAGTAAATTCACTGAATGGGTTTGGCTCATTTTGGTAAAGCGCAAATATTGATTCAGTAACTATATTATTTAAGCTGATATTAAATATCTCTAAATCTTTACCTTGGTAAATTTCTGATTGTACGATATCTGAACTAACAGAAATGATATCTGATAAACTTGCATCAACTTGAGATTCGAGTGTTAAATTCAATAAGTTTTCACTTGTTGTAAAACCATTTATATCATTAGCACTGATTGCTATTTTTCCATCAGTGATTGCGACATTACTATCACCTATGTTTTGTCCATCAATAGAAATCAGAGATAATCCTGAGATGTTCAATGTCATTTGGTAACCAAATACATTTTCATCATTTAAGTTAAGTTTCAAATCAAATGTCTCACCTTTGTTAACGCTTTTATCATCAAATGATAGTGCGATTGTTTTAATTGATCTTGAATCAATAATACCTGAAACTGCATTAGCAACGGCAGAGCAATTAACATCACCAATTTTCACACCAATAAAATCTTCTCCTATCATATCTTGATTAAGATCATTGATTAATATTGATTCATTGTAATTCCAAGGTAAATTTATATCTAGAACTAAAGCTTCATCGATAAATTTCCAAGATGTATTATTGGGGAATTCTGAATAGACACCTAATATTAATTTACGCACATCTAAAAGATCTACAGCTGAAATGCTGTTGTCATTATTAACGTCAGCAGCTATCATTTTGTATGGAGAATCAAGCATTTTCTGGCCTAGAATATGTCTTTGCATTAAAACCAAATCTAGTGTTGAAACACCATTAAGGAAATCATCATTTTTACTTCCGCTTATTTTGTAATCTGCATCGAAAGGAGTGTCTTGGAATGCATACTCTCCATTAGCATTTGTTAATACCTGAGACGAAAAGTTAACCGGACCTGACAATGACGTCATTACATTTTCAATCGACTCACCTAGCTCAGTTTTCATCTGTCCAGAAACCATAGCTTGGCCTCCGCCACCATTATCAACCAATCTTAAGTTGATCAAGCAAAAATCGATATTAGCACAACCATCCCAAACATAGATTGGAACTTGAACCATTCCTGTCGCATCGGCATCAGATGTTGTAAATATTTTTCCAGCACTTCTAAGGGCAGGCTCCCATCTGTGAACTTCTCCACCATAGCTGTCTTGCTTTTCGTATTCTCCAGCACCAGTTGCCAAATCTATTTCCTCAGAGTTATAGTACCAGAAAGTACCATTGTACCACATCAAATCATTATTTGAATCATACTCTTCATCTTTTCTTGCTGGTGGTGCTACATCTGTAAATGTAAACAACAAGTCTTCAGGATTAGAGCAATTATCAAAACTGCCCACATTAAAATCTATAGCCCATAATTCAACTTCACCATTTTCCATGACTGCTGTACTTAGATTCAAACAGTATGGTGTAGGTGGTTTTTTATCTGTAATTTGAAAGTATCTTGTCGCGCTAACTGTATTACCACATCCGTCAAATGCTCTCCACACTGAACGGTGCCAAATTTTACTTCCAGGAATACCGTCAGGTAATGTTATCGTAATCTCTTCACCATTTGCCGCCTTAGGTAAGTGGAAAGGATTTCGACTGCCATTAGGATTTAATCTTGGATTTGTACTGCTATAATTATAATCTTCAGTCCAATCTGCATAGGCATCAATACTCACTTCAAAACTTAACCATTCGCTACCACAGATTCCATTATCAAAAGCAGAACCTGTTAATTCAATTCCTGAGCTTGTACAACCATCAATAACACCGAAGCAAAGACTATCTTGAACTGTTAATTCCGGATCTTCAGAATCAACTATTTTAACAACTTGAGTCCATTCGTAAAGACCTGGAGAATTAGGAACTGCTGGATCGTATTCACACCAATTAATCACTGACCAACGGTTTAATATTTTCATACAAGCGCCGTCTTCAAATGAGAATGTATCGCTATCTAAAGAAATACCAACTAAGTTACATGTTGCTTCTAACCATGTCGGAGAACCAACATCGTAATCATCACAATCAACAGCTACATCTCGAGGAAAAGTTATTGATGAGTCATCAAATGGATTCAGAGGTAAGATTACAAACCACTGCTCGCCTCCACCACAGTTTTTGAACTGTCTTCTTATTGCACCGTATCCACAACTAGGATTGTATGCTGGAGCTTCTTGAGGAACACCATTTATAATAACACCATCACTTAATCTCAACTCTCTAGGTTCTGTGCTTTCAATAACCTCCAAAGTATCACAATCAACCGTTGCTTCTCCACATGCTCCAAAGAATTTTGGCAACCCTCCTGTCATGTTGAAGTCATTGTAATCCATATCACATGTCAAAAACATATGTGGAGGAATAACGGGGAATGATCCAGACTTATCTTCTAATAAAATTGTCGACCATACTCTATTTTCGTTTCCGTTGGTATCTCTAATTCTTAATTCAACATCGATTTCTGCAGAAGCAACGCCTGCTAAATCTTCACAACAAAAAGTTACAAATTCTCCCCACTCAGCATCAGCTGCTCTACAGTTGTCATCTCTTCTGATATCCATAGTAATGTTGGTACAACCATCATAACTACCATTATCAAGATCATAAGCATAAACTTTAGCTGTACCTTGTAATTGATCAATTGGATTACTGATATTTGTTAAACCGATAACCACAAATTCTTTACTTACTGCTACAGGAGGTGTATTATCCACAACTGTCACATTTACATAAGTACTTCCAATATTTCCACAGCAATCTTCAGTTATATATTCTATTGAATGCGTACCTAAGTCTGCATCAACTAAAATAAATCCGTTTACGTAATCACCGGCAACATTTAAACCACCCGTATTACCGATTCTATATTTAGGATTAGCATCACAATTATCTCTGATATGTTCAGGGGAAGGCAAATCTATGTTTGCATCACAATTCCATGGATCAACACTTACTACGATAGCAGGTACATCAATTGTTGGTGGTGTTGTATCAGCAGCTTTGATAATCTGTCCATAAATTATAAACTCACCAGTGCACCAATCCAAAATTGTCCAGTTTCTCAATATCTTAATGTTTCCACCACATCCTGGACCACAAGCTTCAATTTCGCTATCTGTATAACCCGTGATTAAATTACAAATATCTTGATCTAAAGGCTGAGCATGAGGTCCACCAGAACCAACACCAGCTTGATACCAATGCGGATATGCGTAAGGCACACCTTCATTATTTTCTATAACAAGGTCAATATCTAATTCATCTGGATCAACGCCGTTGTCATCAGAATCTCTATCAATTGTTAAGGGATTATCAAAGTAAGCTGCAATGCCAGCTGGAGAAATATCAGATCCACAAGGAACAACGATGTTAGATACAGGTAAAATTACTGTATCCATAATTGGTTCTACCAATGTATTTCCAAATCCATCTTCAGGATATTCTTTTACAGTTTCTAAATCAAATGGTCTGAAAAAGTATTCTCTTGTACAAGAAACAGTTCCAACATTTCCATCATATTTATTCCAGCTCACAGACCATGTTCTGGTTAAAACGGTTCCTTCACAAACACCTAAAGAACGCCAATCGTCGTAATGAGATACTGTGCTTAAATCCCAGTTGTTACAATTATCCGTCATTGTATCATCCGCAAAGTCTTCAAAGTCTTCTTGAACGATATCATCACGTAATCTGTCATCATATCTTAATTGTAAAACGGGTTGTTCGTAGCAATTCATAATACATTCTGGCGCGTAATCGTCAGCAGAATCACCATTTACCACAGGGCAAATTAAACAATCAATCGTAGGAGGGTTTTTGTCTTCAAGTAAAACAACACCACCACAAACGACACCAGAACCAACATATTTAACTCTAAAGAAAAGTAGAGAGTTGACATATCCAGATAAATCATCGCCGCCCATAGTTGGGCCATTTATACCACCAGCAACGATAACGCCGCTAGAATTATATATTTCATAGGAGTATAATCCATCTTCTATATCTTCTGTAATGTCTGTATCACCTTCTATAAAGGCATCAACACTCAAATCGATTGCACAGTCATGATTAACCGTAACATTAATTTGATCATTACATGTAAAGTTTTGAGCGGACAGATTTACACAGAAAAACAAACCTAAGGTTGTTAAAAAAGAAATTGTAAAAAATCTTTTGATCATGAGATTGAGTTTTAAAATAATCATTTTCGCCATGACAAAAATGTCAAAGGTGTTATTAATTAATAGCGTCTTTTTCGGCTTTATACAATCAGAACGATCTTAAAATTAATATCCGCAATATTTTAGTTTAAAATCACACCCTAAAGCTTAGAATTGTACCAGCTTCAAAAAACATATTTTGATTTCATCTTTTTGAGGGTTTTTTATCTTCCCTATTGAATTCAAAAAACCCAACTGCAAATATAGGAAGAAAAGGCCTTCAAAAAAAAGAAAAACGTTGAAATAGAGGCAGTTACGCCCGATACTTGTCTTTTTAGAATCCAAGCAGTCCGTATTATATAATGTCTAAATTCATTTATAAAGTATAAATTACCCTAATAGTGGTAGATATATAATTTTAAGATAATATATGATGAAAAATCATGAAAAATGACTAAAAAATGGTCCATTCATTTTGATTAGATTTGCAATAAAAAGTGATGAATCGAGGCTTAGGAGATACAATAATTGCCTTATCAACACCTCCAGGAATGGGTGCGATAGGTGTCATTCGTTTGAGTGGAAGAGAGGCTATCGAAATATGTGATCGGTTCTTTTTTGGCCGCAACCTGCTCAAAGTTGAAGCGAATACTGTTCATTATGGCAAATTTAA
>JABDKX010000077.1 GCA_013001975.1 Saprospiraceae bacterium
TAATTACAATAATATCATAGAAAATTTGATTCATTCTGATAACCAATTGGAAAGGGAAATTGGTCAAGAAATGAGATCATTAAGACAATCTTCAAATCAACATACTTCCTAAAATAAGATATGAAAACTTTATTATTTACTTTTCTCATCATTTTCTCATTCAATTGTTATTCTCAATCTACATTGAGTGAAGACAGTTTCATTTCATTAATCACGTGTAGGCCAGGAGATGAAATTTTTAATTCTTGGGGACATACTGGAGTACGCGTAAATGATCCATCTAAGAATATGGATATCGTTTTTAACTATGGCATGTTTTCATTTGAAGAACCCAATTTCCTGATGAAGTTTTTAAGAGGTAAATTACTTTATTGGGTCGGACTTGAAAGATTTGATCGGTTTTATGCAAAATATGACCATGAGAAAAGAACAGTAATAGAACAGAAACTTAATTTAACGCAAGAGGAAAAAAATAAAATTTTCGATGCGCTCAATGATAATCTTAAAAAAGAAAATCAACAATACTTATATGATTTTTTCTTTGATAATTGTTCCACACGACCACGAGACAAAATTCTTTCAAACCTAGAAGTTACATCTGATTTAGACAAAAAAACGGATGTTACTTTTCGACACCTTTTAGATCCTTATATCCGCCATCAGACTTGGACTGACTTTGGCATCGATTTAATCGTTGGTTCAATAGCAGACGTTAAGTCCACAAATTCTGAGCAGATGTTTTTACCTGAACTGTTACAAAAAAACTTTAACGCAATAAATTTAAAAGACAAGGCACTTGTCGAATCAGAAACAATAATATTAAATCATGAAAATGCTGTAACAACGCGTACAAAACCATCTTTAATAAAACCGATATATATATTTTTGATACTCTTATTTATAGAACTTTGGCTATTTATAAAGAGAAATAATTGGGATAACAAATGGGTGAAAAACTATGATAAAATATGGTTTACCCTAGTTGGTATTTGCTCAATACTAATCGCATTTATGTGGTTCGGCACTAATCACATTTCAACTAAAGCCAACCTTAATCTATTGTGGTTGAACCCCATCTTTTTTGGGCTTCATTTTAGCAACAAAACATATTTAAAAATAGCATGCTTAACTGCATTGATTCTCACTTTAATTATCAGTCCCTTTTTTCAAGAATTACATACTGTCAGCATTATAATTATCTGTTTACTTATTCTCAAATTATCGAGATTACTAAAAAATACAACTGTCGCAAATGCATAGTTATGCGTTTATAAACGGCTGAGATACCAATTATCTGTCTTTTTGACTGCTTTTAACAACCTATTTACAACAATTGTCATGTTTAATACCCTCTTTTGCGCTTGGTACATATATTGACACTAATTTTGTAATCAGAAAAAGAAGAGATGTTTAAGAACTTAGTGATACCTAATTTTTTGGATGACGCAAATGAAACAGAGATAATCCCAATATTTTCAGTTTCAGATGATGAAAACGATCAAAATATTAAGGACGATATTCCAAGTGAACTGCCAATTCTGGCATTAAAAAATACAGTGCTTTTCCCTGGCGTTGTCATTCCGATTACGGTTGGAAGATCAAGATCTGTAAAAGCAGTCAATCAAGCATTTGAGTCAGATAAATTAATTGCTGTATTTTCACAAAAAGACATTACAATCGAGGATCCGACTGAAAGTGATCTATACAATATTGGTGCTGTCGCAAGAATAATTAAAATTCTTAAAATGCCAGACGGAAGTACTACGGCAATTTTACAAGGACGACAAAGATGTGAGTTGATTAATTTGTTGACAATTGATCCATATCTCAAAGGCAACATTTCACAGTTGCCTATGAACAAAAATAAAAGTTTAGAATTTAAAGCGACCATCTCTTCCATAAAAGATATGGCTAAGCGGATTATAGATTTATCTCCACATATTCCGTCAGACGCCGCCATCATGCTTAATAATATTACAAACGATGGCTTTCTTTTAAATTTTATCGCGAGCAATCTCAATGTGAGTGTTTCTGAAAAACAGGAGATTTTAGAAATAAAAGATATAGTCGAAAAAGCAAATAAGATATTAGCCAAAATTAATTCTGAACTTCAGCTTGTAGAAGTAAAAGGACAAATTGAGTCTAAGGTCAGAGGTGATATCGAAAGACAACAAAGAGACTATTTTCTGAACCAACAATTGAAGACAATTCAAGACGAGTTAGGTCAAAATCCGCAAACAGAACAAATAGAAGAACTTGAGTTAAGAGCTAAAGATAAAAAATGGCCAGAAGCCGCGGCTAAGCATTTTGAAAAACAATTAGCTAAGGTTAAACGAATCAATCCTCAAATGGCAGAGTATTCTGTATCTATGGCACATCTTGAGTTGATGCTTGACCTACCATGGGAAATTTATACAGAAGATAATTTCGATCTTAAATCTGTAAAAAAGGTTTTAGACGATGACCATTATGGTTTAGAAGATGTCAAAGAACGAATACTTGAACATCTTGCAGTGCTTAAATTAAAAGGTGATATGAAAGCGCCTATCCTCCTCTTAGTCGGTCCACCTGGTGTGGGTAAGACAAGTTTAGGTAAATCGGTGGCAAATGCACTCAAAAGAAAATTCATAAGAATGTCACTTGGTGGACTTCATGATGAAAGCGAAATACGTGGGCACAGAAAAACATATATTGGTGCCATGCCGGGACGGATTTTACAATCAATTAAAAAAGCACAATCATCAAACCCAGTTTTCATTTTAGATGAAATCGATAAAATAGGAAAAGATTTTAGAGGAGATCCCTCTTCAGCTTTATTGGAAGTTTTAGATCCAGAACAGAATACCACATTCTATGATAATTATCTTGAATTAGATTATGATTTATCTAAGATACTTTTCATTGCAACTGCTAACTCTTTGAATTCTATTCAGCCTGCACTTCTAGACAGAATGGAAATCATTCAGATAAGTGGATACTCTTCAGAAGAGAAAATTGAAATTGCAAAAAAGCATCTGATTCCAAAACAATTGAAAGCGCACGGACTGAAATCTTCTCACATCAGGCTTAATAAAAAAGTATTATTAAAACTGGTAAGAGAATATACCAAAGAATCTGGTGTACGTAGTTTAGATAGAGAGATTGCTGGTGTTATGAGAAACATAGCAAAGAAGATTGCTTTTGAAGAAAAATACAATCCTTCAATTTCAGAGGAAGATTTAGTTGATATTTTAGGTCCTTACAAGTTTCCTCCAGATAGATATGCAAAAATTAGTAATCCAGGTGTTGCTGTTGGATTGGCTTGGACTAGAGTAGGAGGAGATATTCTGTTTATTGAATCAAGCTTGAGTAAGGGCAAATCTAAATTGACTCTCACAGGAAATTTAGGTGACGTGATGAAAGAATCGGCTACAACTGCTTTGAGTTATATCAAAGCCAATGCTGACAAAATCGGAATTGATCAATCAAAATTAGATAACTACGATATTCATCTTCATGTACCTCAAGGAGCCATTCCAAAAGATGGCCCAAGCGCAGGAATTACAATGATGAGTTCAATAGTTTCTGCTTTAACAGGGGAAAAAATAAAGTCCGGACTGGCCATGTCAGGTGAAATAACACTCAGAGGTAAGGTGCTTCCTGTAGGTGGCATTAAGGAAAAAGTATTGGCAGCGAAAAGATCAGGTCTAAAAACCATTATCCTTTGTAAAGAAAACGAAAAGGATATCAAGAAAATAAATCCAAACTTTATAAAGGAGATGAATTTTGTTTTTGTTGACCAAATGAGTGAAGTTTTAGATACAGTTTTGGGTATCAAAATGAAATAATGTATTAAAAAATACCATTGAGGTTAAATTGCCGTTAAAAAGGTCTAATATTGATATTCATATATGCTTTTCGTGTTAATATTATTGATGCGATGAGATAAAATATTCGCTAAGACACTATGCAAAAAATATATAAAGCAGTTTTCATCTTTTTAGGAAGTGTAACTTCAATTTTTGCCCAAGTTGAAACCGACTCTTCCAAAGTCATTCAATTCTCAGGCGTTGTTGTAACAGTGGATGAATATGGCGAAATGGCGCCATTACCTTATACGACTGTTGCCATTCAAGATACAGATCGGGGGACTTATGCAGAAGTAGATGGTTTCTTTTCCATCGTCGCCGAAGTTGGTGATACCATTGTGTTTTCTAGAGTAGGATTTGAAACGATAAAACATGGTATATCAGATACATTAGATTCTAATTATTATTCATGGTATCAAATAATGTCTCGGGATAATGTTTTATTACCTGAAGCAGTTATATATCCTTGGCCAAGCAGAGATCATTACAAAATTGAATTTTTAGCTTTAGATGTTTCCAATGAATTAAGACAAAGAGCTAAAGAAAATTTAGCCAGAGAAGTATTGGAAAGAATGCAACATGCAGTCCCTGCTGACGGGACAGAAGCTTTTGCTTTAACGATGGAAAAAAGGGTTGAAGAATTTAAATACTCCGGACAATATAAGCCTCAAAATATATTTAATGTGGCTGCATGGGCACAATTTGTTCAGGCGTGGAAACGAGGAGACTTTAAGCGAAAGAAGGATAAGAAAAAATAAAACACAACCCAACAATCTTCCTAAATACATTTAAAAATTAACATTTTCGCTGTTTACTTTAGAAGCGAATGGTCATTATTAAGAAAGTAATCTTTACTTAGTTATGAATCATTGTTTAGAATGTAACAATAAACTATCAGGGCGATCAGATAAAAAATTTTGCAGTAATTATTGTAGAGCAACATTTCACAACAGAAAATCAGCTTTAGATTTTAAAGAAATAAAAACCATAAATAAAATTCTAAAGAAAAACAGGCAATTGCTATATGATAAAATGAATAGTGAAAAATTAGAATTTACGTTGAAAGAAATGGAAGAAAAGGGTTTTAATTTTCACTATTTAACATCCTATTGTGAAATTAAATCCGATCTATTCTGCAAGTTTTGTTACGAAATTGGATATTTGCCAATAGGAAAAAACCGTTTTAAAATTAAGTTAAAAAACTAAAAAAATAGGTATTCCATTAAAACTACGAATAATTTCGTGACATAATTCGTTTATTAGAAATATAAAAATACTGTAATGAAAAAATTCATCGTTCTCAAACATATCACTTTTGTCATTTTCATGGCTTTCTTCATTTCGGCATGTAATAATGAAACTAAATCTGCTGATGTTAATGAACCCAATTCCAAAACACATCCTGCTCAAATTCCTTCCCAAAGCCAACAACCTAAAAACCCAAACGCAATTAAAGTTGATGCAAGAGGAGGCACTTTAGGAGATCAAATTAGCCAACAGCAAATAGCAGCAGAGCGTCAAAAAAGACTAAAGCATTTAAATACAGGTGGTCTCCAATGGACTACTTTTGATAAAATAGCTAATGAAAAAGGTAATAAAGGAAACAAAAAATACATGGTGGATGTATATACTGAATGGTGCGGATGGTGTAAAGTTATGGACAAAAAAACCTTTACTGATCCTGACATACAAGCTTATTTAAGAGAAAACTTCCATATTGTAAAATTCGATGCAGAGCAAAAAGAAGCTGTAAGATTTAAAGATAAAGAATACAATTATGTGAAAGGTGGAAGAAAAGGGATTAACAAATTAGCTGTAGAACTATTAGGCAACAGAATGTCCTACCCTACTTTGGTGTACCTTGATGAAAACCTTAATAAAATAACGGCTTCCCCTGGTTATAAAAAGCCAGATCAGTTAATGGCAGAACTCAAGGCTATCGTTAAGAAATAGTGAATATTTTTGTTTTAAATTATTAATATTGACTACAGGCAACAAAATTGAGCGGAAATGTATCTTAATACCAGTTGTAACATGACAATTATAGCTTTAGTTTCGGTATTTAAATGTACAAAACCTTATATTTAGCCTAATTTTAAAAATCTTATTATGAGACACTTTTTTACTCTTTTGCTTATTTGTAGTGCTGTTTTTATCAATGCACAATCTGTTAGCTCGGCTTTTATAACAAACGCGGAGATAGAATGGCTTGATAAAGAAATAGGTGACCTTAAAAGTACATACACAAATTTGAAGGCATCAATGACATTGAATGACAATACTGCGATTGCAAAAAACAAATCATTAGTTATCAAATCAGTTAATAGGTTGGCAACAAATTGTAAAATAACTTACGATAAAATTACTATGGCTAACTCTCCTGAAACCAAGAGAAGAACACAAGCCTTAGATAATCCAAACTATTACTACAACAAACAAAAGGCAAACGAAAAATTAAAAGAAATTAAATTAACTGCTAAAAGCATGGAAACGCTTAAGGAAAATTACGAACGCATCAATTCGCTTCGTGATGAACTTAAAACAACAAAATATGCATTCCACGCTTCAAGTAATTCTGCTGATGCTAACTTGGTATTCGTAAACGATATTTTATCATTAGCTAACAGCACTAATTCAATCTTAACTAAAAGCATCGAACAGTAAATATGGCATTCGAAACAGAGGGTATTGTACACAGAGTATTTGAGACAGAAAACAAGACAGCATCATTCCAAGCTAGAGAATTCGTAATAAAACACGAGGGTAATTATCCTCAGTTTATTAAGTTTCAATTAACCCAGGACAGATGTGATCTTATTTCAAATTACAAAGAAGGAGACAAAATTAAAGTCCATTTTGACCTTAGGGGTAGAGAATGGAATGAGAAGTATTTTACAAACTTAAATGCTTGGAAAATTGAAGCTGTAGCTCAAGAAGCCTCAGTTGAAGCTTCTGGTCCACCACAAGAATTTAGTCCAATGGACAATTCATTTGAAACAGTTTCAAATAGTGAGTCTTCAATCAATGCAGAAGACTTTGGCGATTTGCCATTCTAGGATATTCAGAGAAATACAAGGTATCACTTTAATAAAAAGATATATAAAGCTTATTGTTTGTTCAATAGGCTTTATTTTGTTTACTCCATCTCTTTCGTATTCTCAATCAGAATTTATTGGTCTCAGCAGCATTTATGATGACTCTTCAAGAGAATGGAGAATCTATTGTTTAGATAATTATGGCGATGAGTTTCAATCATATGCCAATGCAAAGTGGCCGCACAAAACACCCTGGACAGAATGGCAAATAGATCATTTAGACTATTATTGGAATATGTTTTTACGCTTTCAAACCAATCCGCAACATTGGTTTTTAGACTCAAACGACTTGAGCATTTCTATCAAGCAAAAATGGCGCAATGACATTACAGAATGGTCAGTTAGTTTTGATGATCATTTATTAAAATGGAAATCTGAATACAGAAATGATCTGAGTGTTTGGTTCTTTGAAAGCAAAGAATTTGGTTACTTAGAAATGTGGACTACCTTTGAAGGAGATCCCAGAGATTGGGAGATTGAAGATCAAGCGCCCAATGTTCCTGATGAAGTTAAAGTAGCAATGATTATGATCACTGCATTTCAAACAAATGGCATCAGACAATAAAAGAGAAGTTGTTTACTCTTTACGCTGTCACCAATTCAGAGCTGTTTTCTATTACGTCTAATATTTGCTGGCCGTGTGCTTTTGTGACAACTTTTTCAATGATATGTGAAATGATCCCTTTCTCATTAACTAAAACCGTTTTCCTGTAAACACCCACAATTTCTCTTCCCATAAACTTTTTAGGTCCCCAAAGACCAAATGCATTTATCATTTCCTTTTCAGTATCGGCTAGCAAAGGATATTGAAATTCATACTTGTCAATAAATTTTTGATGTTTCTTAGCTTTATCAGGACTCACGCCAAAAACTTTATATCCCTTTTTAGTCAAAGCTTTATAATTATCTCTTACACTACAAGCTTCTTTTGTACATCCAGGAGAATCATCTTTAGGATAGAAAAATAAAATATACTTGCTTCCTAGAAGGTTTTCTGATGATACGATATTTCCTTTTTCATCTTCTAATTTAAAACTTGGAACAGGTTTACCTTTTTGTATATTCATAACTATCATTTTAGAAATAAACATCAAATGGTTATGATTGTTTATAAAAAATCAAAAAAATCTGGTATATGTTTATTTAACCCTTAATATGTCGCCTTAGAGAAGATATATTTCCTTGACCATCTGAGACAATCAATTCAAAAGTTAGGGGTCCTTTAGGTAATCTGTCAAAGTCATCAAAGACGAGTAAATCATTCTTAAGATCATAAAGCATGCATATCCAAGTGCCATTAACTGAAGCATAATAATACAGATCTGCTGCTTTACCATCTGGAATAACATTGTCTGTTATTTTTACTTTCCAAGGTCTTTTTTTGTTCGACTCTAGATTTATGACTTGAAGTTTAGGTGCTTCATCATCTTTAAAAGCATAAAATTTACCTAATTGATCAACCAAAGTATACATCCTGCCATTAATAGTATCTGCACCAAAAGATAGCAACCTGTTTCTTTTATCAGTAGTTGTAAATGTCCAATTGCTATTGTAATCATCTGGAATCTTCATTGATATTTTAAAATATTTAGAAACTGCAAATTGAGATGATCCTATGGTGACGTAATTACATTCTTGATTTTCTATTTTAGATACTCCGCTTTTTATTTTCAATTCCTCAACATCAAACAAAGATTTTGGAGGAAATTCGATTTTAAAGTTATCTTTTATAAGCACAAATGATGTATCACAATTATAAAAATTATTTTTTGGCTTAGAGGTTTTATTTTCACTCTTCACCTCAAATTCTAATCGGCCGATATTTTGATATATATCGGTTGCTAAAATTTCAATATTCTGAGCTTCATTTTCTGAAAAATTAACAATACCGTGTTCATAAGTTCGTACGTTTTCCAATACACTGCAATACGGTTCAAAGAGGCGGTAAACTTTTTCACCAGTGGTTATCCGTTTCTTATAATCGATAAATCCATTTATTTTTTTCGATTCAGAAAATGAGTATTTGTCAGCTGTCCACTCATAATATGATTTACCATTTACCAACATCTTAATATTGTAAATACCATTTTTATTGTAGGATCCATTCATTTGGTCATAAGCTTGAATTCCAAAAGCCACTTTTCCAGAATTCAGATTTAATGGCGGATGTATAACATATTTAGAACCATGCTTTTCTAATGAAATAATATCAGTCTTTAATATTTCATTATTGACTCCCAGTGTATAAGCGTAAAGCTTTTCAAGAATTGGTGCTTTGGAATCTGATGGACCAAATCCTAATAATTCTGGGTTTAATGGTTTTTCTGATTCAGTTTCTCTTATTTCAAAATGCAAATGTGGACCAAAAGATCTTCCGGTATTGCCCATCGCCCCGATGAGTTGACCTTTTTTGACCATTAATGTACTATCTGGGATATAAATGTCAACAGCAAAAGTCTCTAACTTATACTGGATATTTTTAATGTAATCTTCTATCTCTGGACTGTAATTATTTAAATGTGCATATACAGAAGTTTGACCGTTAGGGTGATCTATATAAAGCGCTTGTCCATAGCTCCCGCTTTGAACTTTTATTCTGGAGACAAAACCATCAGCCACTGATCTGATATTATCACCAACCAATCCTTTGGAGGATTTGATATCGATTCCAGTATGAAAGTGATTTGTTCTTATCTCCATAAAATTACCAGTCAATCTCACATCATGATCGACGGGAGATCTAAATTCAAGCGTATCTCTACAATCTGAATCATAGTGTAGAAAACAAATGATAATTAATATAAATGGACGAATAAACTTAGTCATTCAATTTTTGCCTTAACGTTTCTAAAGCCTGCAAAGGTATAATTTCTTGCTTATTTAATTGTTGGCGTAATGATTCAATTGTCTTGCTGACATCATCGTTTGACATGATATGGTTTAGTAAGATTGATTTGTATTCTTTTTCAAATAATCTTTCATCTTGCATTGATCTCAATGAACCCAACCGAGCTTCTTCATTCATAAAATCAAAGTACTCTTTGATCCCGTTATAAATATCATCCTCTCCCATGCCAGTCATGGAGGAGTGTTTGAAAATCTGAGATGACCAGCCATATTTATTAGGTAAAAACATCTTCATAGCATTTTGATATGCTTTATAACTTTGTAGCCCATTTTTTTCGAGTAAACCATCAACCTTGGTTACAATCATTAAGTCTGCCATCTCCATAATTCCTCTCTTAATTCCCTGTAAATCATCGCCACCACCAGGTTGTAATAACAATACAAATAAGTCAACCATATGTCTGGCTTCATATTCAGATTGCCCTACACCCACAGTTTCCATGATGATAAAATCGAAGATTGATCTTTCGCAAATCATAGCTGCCACCGAACTTGATGGTGCCAGTCCTCCCAATGCCAATGAAGAGGCCATTGGCTTGATATAAGCATCATCAAGGTTAACTAAGTCTTCCATTCTAGTTTTATCTCCAAGAATACTTCCTTGTGAAAGTTGGCTGCTTGGGTCAACAGGTAAGATTGCAAGCTTTTGCCCTTTAGATAATAAATATGAACCAAAACTATTTATAAATGAGCTCTTTCCTACTCCAGGTGCTCCTGAAATGGCTATTTTTTTTGTGTTCTTCTTTGGTTTGAGTTTTATTATTATTTCACTAACAAACTTTTGGTCTTCAAGCAGATGGCTTTCTGCTTTGGAAATGACATAACTTAGAATTTTAGTATCGCCTTTTTCAATTCCTTGTAAACACATTACCATAGTATAAACTGGCGAAGGTTTTCTTTTGAAATTAGGATTTATATTTGAAGGTGAATTAGGCAAATTTTTAGTTTTGATTTTTAAAAACCAATTATAAATTTTTTAGTTTCAATTTGATTGCATTAATCCAAATTAGAAACCGCTATCATTTTGTCTTCTACCAAATGAACTAACGCCGTGTATTTAGGATCTCTTTTAGTAGTACGATCTCTTTCAAGTGGCAGGTCAACATGGATATGCTCTACAAATTTTGAAGGTTGAGATTTGAGAATATAAATATCATCAGCTAAGTAAACAGCTTCTGAAATATCATGCGTTACGAAAATAATCGTCGATTGAAACTTATGCCAAATTTTTGTTAGTAAGTCTTGCATCGTCAATCTGGTTTTTATATCCAAAGCGCCAAACGGTTCATCCATAAGTAAAATCTTTGGATTAGCTAATAGACTTCTGGCGATAGCTACACGTTGCAATTGTCCTCCACTTAATGTAGGATATTGAGCAAATTTATTTTCATGACCTTCCAAGCCTACTAATTTAATTAGCTCCATTGCTCTCTCATCTCTTTCCTTTTTTGAAACACCTTGAAACTGGAGTGCTAATCCAACATTTTCTAGCACTGTAAACCAAGGTAATGATGAATATTGCTGAAAAACCATACTCACTCTCTCCTTTTCACCTACTGCCTTTCCGTTAACGTGTACTTGACCCAATGTGGGTTCTTGCAATCCTGCAATATATCTCAGCAATGTAGATTTACCACTCCCTGACATTCCGAGAATGACCACAAATTGACCTTGATCAGGTTTATCTTCAATTATAAAATCACAGTCTTTCATTATCCAGGTTTTGCCACCGTCGTAACTTTGACTGATCTTCTTTAATTCAATAATATTTTTTTGATCTGGATTATCGCTAAACATTCTCTACTATTTTTGGAGTTGCAGATTTTCTCGATCTTAACTTTATATAAAACCCGTACCCTTTATAAAGTATAATTGATATCATTAAAAAGTGGAATGCCCAGCAAGTATCGCCAAACAAGAAATCTAGAATCTTAATATCGCTTAAAAATCCAGTTACTTCATTTATCGCTACCATTATATATACACCAAGTAATGTCCAAGTGAATGCTGAAAATGCAAAATCCATAATGGTATCAAAAATACTTACCTGTTTGAGCTTACCATACTTATCTTGATTCTTTAGTTGATACTTATGAGGAAAGAGTTCTCGATCTAATCTGACAAAAATCCTATCTTGAATTATGCCAATAAGGATGATTAACATGAATGCCGCATACATTTTATCAGGTTGACTCAATCTGCGCATAGTATATGTTAAAGCACCTAAACCTCCTTCTTC
This sequence comes from Saprospiraceae bacterium, assembly GCA_013001975.1. Lineage (GTDB taxonomy): Bacteria > Bacteroidota > Bacteroidia > Chitinophagales > Saprospiraceae > RFSX01. The sequence goes on from JABDKX010000077.1 coordinate 12,090, forward strand.
TGAATTGATAGTCTCAATTACAACTATATATGTCCAGGAAATTGCTGTCAGAATACGAATATCATCAATAAGCTTTGAAAATACAGAAGGGAAATAAACGGTTTTGATTGTTTGCCAATCCGTTGCGCCAATAGTATAAACTGTTTTAAGATAAACATCTTTGACTTCGAATATTCGTTGAACAACAATGGGAGTCAAGAATATAAAAATACCAAAGGCCAAAAAATTAACTTTCATAGAAGCACCTATCCCAAACCAGCCAATGAATAATCCAATCGCCGCTGCTATTGGCACAAATCGAATAGCATCTAATGGTCTTTGAAACATGCCTCTGATCACTGGAAATAATCCAATTAAAAATCCTATTGGAATTGTCCAGAGAACAGCCTTGATATAACCGGCCAAGTTAAGCCCTACCGATCTGAATAAGTTTTTAATCAAATTATTTTCTTGATACATTTCACTGAACGCACCAAAAACATTTAGAGGCTTTGGTAATATTTTACTAGGTGTCAAAGGATTTTCTCCAGATGTAAAAACAAACCATATGGCTAAAATAATCCCAACTCCCAAGCCTGAAAGCGGAAGCTTCCATTGGTCAGGAATATCACCTCTTAATTTAAATAACCACTTCACAATTTAATCTAAGAAGAAGCCAACAATTGGAATTCTGTTCGCCTATTTTTAGCTCTACAGTTTTCTGTCGCATTTGATTCACAACCTTTAACAGGCTTATCAGGACCATTGCCAACAACAATAAATCTGTTTTTATTCATTTGATAGGTACTCTGTAAATACTGAGCGACTGATTCAGCTCTTTTTCGAGACAACTCCATATTCATTGCTCTTCCACCTACATTATCAGTATTCCCTTCCACACGTACTCTTACATTTCCAAAAGATTTGGCGACTTCAGAAAATTGTAAGTCAATAATCGTTTGCGCATTTTCTGACAATTTATACTGTCCTGTTGCAAATGAAATACTGATTGGCTTGGACGCTAAGGCTGGTGCACTTCTTTCTTGAGTGGTAGCTGGCTTAAATTCTTTGGCTCCTTCTGCAGCATATGCTGGGCCTCTTAGCTTAGAGTTTGCATTGATTATAGGTCCTGTTGCGATCACATTTCTCCACAATGGTCCTAAGACTTCAGTGTCTTTCATCTCGTAAAACTTCTTATTCATTTTATTATAAAGATCTCCACCAGTCATTCCTTTATAAGAATTATTAATGCCAAAGAAATTCATATTATCTCCATGTGATGCATAATGAACAGTTCCCATCATAGCTTTAGCATCATCGACAGTCACTTGTAAAAACTCTGCCAAATATTTAGCACCTTTTTCAAGATTTCCTGCGTCTTTCAATTCTGCAACTGCTTTCATCCAACCTTCGTAAAATCCATTAAACATTTCTCGTTTATCAGCGATGACACTTTTCTTAGCAAACATGATGTCGCCTATAATATGAGATTGCTCGACTGTTGTTAAAAGTATTTTGGAACCAGGCACCTGACTTGTTGCTTCAACATCAAATGGACTCCAAACAACTGCGGCATCAACATCTGAAGATTTAAATAATTCTGCAGCTTCGATATTATCCGCAGTTTTTACAACTTTCACATCATTAATCGACATCCCTGCCGATTCCAATGCTGTTATAAGCATCGTTTGTGCTGGAGCAGGAACAGCTAATGCTACTTTTTTACCTCTCAGGTCGTTGATTGAGTTGATACCTCTTTTGGCAATAATGGCATCTCCACCTCTAGACCAATCTACTTGCATAAAAGCCGTTGGTTCTAATGGGCCCATTTCTTTAGGCGCTGTGTAAAGAGGAAAAGCATCTGCTGTTTGGACTAATATGTCAAATTCATCAGCAGCCCATGCATCTAATGCGTTCAATAAATTATCTTCCCTTACAAACTCTACTTTAAAGCCATAATCCTTATAAAATCGACTTCTTGTATTTGCATTAGCACCTTCGTTATAATATAAACCAGGTGTATATCCAGGCCAAGTAACTAATTGAACTCTTAGTGTATTGGCATCTGAGCCTGTTCTGTTTTTATTATTAAATAAGCCACCATCATTTTCTGATTTAGAATTATTTGTTGCTTCTTGGTTCGAAGATTTTCTTTCATCTTCCTTGTCCATTTGCTCTTGTGCTGCTTTGTCTTTTAATCCTTGTCCAAAAGAAGTGTTATTTAATATCCATTTGCCACCAAAACCAATTGCTGCTAATATTAAAAATACTATAAGCAGTTTTGAAAACATTGTTAATCGCTTTGCCATAATTTTAAAGATTTGATCTCAAGGATCGTTTGTTAATAATTATAATAATACGTGCTCTAGATGAGCTATCTATTTTTTATTTAGTCAAAAAAGTTATCATATTGATTGGTTCTTCCACTTTTTTGCGGTTCTGCAACCGGCTGGTTTAAATCAAGAACTTCATCATCATTATTTGCCATAGAAATCAAATCTTCTTTTGCTCCTCCCAATAATAATGAAGTCGATTTGTTTTCCCATTCTTCAAGCATTTGCATTCCTTTCTCTTCAAAGATTCCATTTTGCAAATCAATTGAGGACATAAAACTTTCAGACATTTCCATAAATCTTTCCATCTCTCCTACCTTAGAACTCACATCATCTGCAATAGCTTCTAATGCTTGATCAAACATCGCTTTTTTATCCGAATCTCCTTTTATTATTGACATTGCGGATTTCATTGCAGAATGACCTGCCAACATCGCTTTTCTTTCTTGCTCTTTAAGTTTAACCTGATCTTCTATATCTTCAGCTAAAATGGCAGAGTTTTCATACATTTTAGATAAGACTCTATAAAGAACTTCCATTCTTTTATATAAGTCATCAAGCTTTAAATTTGAATCTTTTAGCCTACCAGCTTTTCGGCTTTTCAAAATCATCACAGCTTTTTGTTGTGATTGCTTGGCTTTGCTTGCCAATTGCATGTTTGTTTTGATTTCCTTTTGGTTATTATGAATCATCTCCTTCAACTTGTGCATTTGACCTCTTAACTTTCCGATCTGCTTTGTCATTTTTCGCAGATTACCTTTCAGATCATCAACATAGCTTTTTAAAATACCAATAGGGTCGATTTGGACAAACAATCCTGTTATCCATCTCATAGTTGATTTATACATGTAAGAAATGAGCGTTCTGGCTTTATTATCAAGAGCCATGAATAAGAGGACACCTAAAATACCTAAAGTAATGCCTAATCCAACTGGGGTATTGGCAAAGGCAATGATAGCTCCGATTGACTTAGAAATCAGATTGCCAGCTAAAATTAATCCACCAATAAGAAATATAGCGCCTGTAATACCTTCAGGTTTTCTCCAAAAAGATTTTCTTTTAAAATTATCTGTCATTTAATTGTGTGTCGATTTGTGACTGCAAAAATACAATATCATTGGCTTAAACCCCATGTATAATTGATATATCATGAAATCAAATGTGAATTTTTGATGAATTTTGATGTGATACAAGTATTATTATCAACTTAATTGATTCCGATAGAATTCCCAACATGATATAATATCGATGAAATCGCTTTATTTAGATACTAAACCAAGTAAAAACAACTCAAAATTGGATGGATTCAAGCACTTTTTTTAGATTGAATTGACGATGGGTTAGAATAAACCCAGTAGTTATAAAAAAAGGAAGTCCCTGTATCTTCATGCAGGGACTTGCTTAACACTCTTACTGAATTTTGTTTGCGAGATCGAGCGATCTCGTAAAACGCTTGATAATGAATTTAAAACAAATTTACGTTTAACATATACAAGTTTTGTATCATATCAACAGATTCAGGGACATGCATTTTCATAAAAAAAGCCCCTGAAAAACCAGAAGCTGTTTTTACACCTTTAAATATTCTTTGTACTAGAAGGATCCTTCATCGTCGATGATACCCAATAACGCTAGTAGATCTAACAATACTTCCATGATAGATAGATTTAGATAATGATAGAATGAATTTCAACAATAAAGCTAAAGAGAAAACCATGCCAATCTATTAACAATAGAACTTGATTGAGGACATGCAATTCAGAAGAAAAAGTGTAAGATAGCTTACATTTTAAATGTAAAGAAGCTTACATTTATTGATGTTTTTGGCTAATTTTAGTCAAATTAGGTCAATTTATAACAAAAAAAATATATTAGTTTATTAAAATTAGGACATGCAATTCATGCCGCATTTTATCTTTACATTTATCAAGCCTTAAAAAATTATCTAACATTGGATACATTACAATCTTTAATTAAATTACTCTCAAAACAAAAATTAAAACAGATTGAGATCATAACTGAGGATGTAAAACTATCTCCAAAAACAAAAATGTTGTATGAAGGGATAAGAGATAACCTCTTTGAAAATGATAACGATGCTGCTGAAAAAATTTACGGACCGAATCCTTCAAAATCTGGCTACAAGAAGCTAAAATATAGGTTGACACAAAGATTAATCAACACTTTGTTTTTTATCGATGTTCAAGCCTACTCAAAATCAGAATATCAAAAAGCGCTTAATAGGTCTTTGAAGAATTGGGCAGGTGCCAAAATATTGCAAGATAAAGGCCTGGCAAAACTTTCTACAGAGCTCTATGAGCAGATCTTGAAATCATCTTTGAAGTATGATATTGTTGAATTGTCTCTGCTGATCTTAAAAGATTTAAAATATTACTTTGGTATACTAGCATACAATAAGTATAAGTATGAAAAATATGTCAATCAATATATTGAGGTTAAGCATCTATACAATTTAAAGGAGAAAGCAGAAGATTTGTTTGTCAGACTTGGGCAATTAGTTACAAACAGTAAATCATATATCTATGACGAAAAGGTAAAAGCCCTTGAATTTGAAACAGAAGTACTTTTAAAAGAGGTTAACAATGTTGATTCTTTTTATATCAGACATTATACATACAATGCTGCCTATTTTGCATATTTGATAAAAGGCGACATAGATGCTCAGATTGACATTTGTAAAAAAGCCATTTCATATTTTCTAGAAAAACCATCATTTAAAAAAATCGGGATTTTTGCGTTCAGACAAAAAGCAGGTATTTCATACTTAGCCAAAAAAGACTATCAAAAATCTTATGAATACTTGACTGAATGCATGAATTTTAACCTCATTGAAGGCTCTCTTTCTTGGATGTATGTTAGAAATTATTACTTCCAACTGCATATTTTAAGAAAAGATTATCAAAGTGCTTACAAACTAATCAGTGAGACAATCAACAGCAAGTCCTTTAATAAGATAAATGAAAAGTATCGTGAACCATGGCATCTTAAAGAGGCATTCATCCATTTTCTTATAAAAACAGGAAAAATAGATCCTGACAAATCCAATGTTAAAAAATTAAGACCTTTTAGATTAGGTAGGTTTATGAATGAAGTTCCTGTATTTACTAAAGACAAAAGAGGTTTAAATATTACGATCAACATCATTCAAATGATCTTCTTAATTGTTGAAGATCGATTTGATGAAGTGCTGGATAAATTATCTTCATTAAGGCAATATAACTTCAGATATTTAAAAAGACCGGAATACGCTCGATCAAGCAATTTTATAAAAATGCTGATCAAAATTCCTGAAGGTAATTACAACCCTAAGGAAATAAGAGCTAAGGCTAGTAAATATCATAAAGCACTCCTTGAGAACCCTTCTGATTATTCGGAACATGCCTTAAGTATTGAGATTATCCCTTACGAGCAATTATGGGAAGAAATTATGAGTATTTTCTAACTAGAAATTTGAGATTAACACCCACATCAGATACAAGGCTACTGAACTCATTAGCAAACCAACAATTTTAAATTTATTATAACTGTCATCTACCTTCGCTATACTTTTGAGCCCTAAATCAGGGACTGTTAAATAGAGAAAACCTTTAATGGTTAGGAGTAAACCATAGATTGTGACGATAATCATCGGGCCATCCCATACCATATGAAAACTAAAAATAAATGAACCCAATCCAAGGGACAATAAAGCATTGAATACATTTCCTGCTTGGCCTTTTGAAGCTAAAAGTTTAAAGAAATCGACCCAAATCTGAGGTCTAATAAAATGTGAGAGGCCAACAACCAATAAATTGATTATAACAAATAACTCAATTGATTGATGTAAGGAAGGTTGGATCAATCGGATAGTATTATATGGTTATATCATGTTCACAATCACCATTATCATTGCACTTACAACTTGATTCACTATCGAAAGTACAAGAAGCACATGATGTTGCTATACATATTTGAATTTTAAATGTGTCCTCTAGCTTGGTTATTGTCTGTTTATCATCTGATATACTCACTTTTATCCTATAGACTACTTTCTTGTTTTCCTTGTTTACACCTTCGCCTTGCAAATATTTTCCTGAATCAGTTGATACAATTGTAAAATTTGATTTCTCGCTAATATCTTGAGTCATTTCTATTCGATCAAAATAGTTTGCTAAATACATCTGAAAATCTTTTATTGTTTCATTTTCACTCATTGAGACAACGACATCATCCAGTTTTTTAAGTTTAAACTGTGCAGAGATCTGATTTGATCCGAGCATGGCAAATAAAAGATATAAGCAGGTAAAAAATTTCATGTTGTTCGATTTATCCTAAGTATTTTTTCATTTTGGAAATATCATCTTTGATTTGTTCTGCAACGATGTGATAAGCATGATAAAAGTTATCCTTAGTTGCTTCAACTTTTGCGTTGGCTTTATCAGCATTTGTTTTTCTTTCTTGCAAAGTTTTCTCTTGCTTTGCGATTTCTTGCTGCAGTTCTTCGATTTGCTTTTTCTTTAATGAAATGCCATTTTCTAAATTTTTAATTTCATCATTCCTGGAGTTCACTTGCATATTTAATTGCTTAGAAAACGACTCCATAAACTTTTTTTCTTCTTTTGATAATACATTTAAGTATAGATCAGCACTAGAAAACAATTTATCTTTATTAGCGCCCATCGTTTTTGCCATCGCCAAAGCAGATTTAAATTTTGTAGCTTCATCCATTTCAACACTCCCTAAATTTTGAAGGGCCTGCTTAAACTCCAAATAGTCAAATCCTTCAACATTGTTTTTCTCGATTGCGCCCAGTAAAATATTAACAAATTTCTCACTTACTTTTCCTTTAGGGGGATTTGCTTTTGAATATTGTGGTTTTTCAATCTTTATAGTAGGTTCTTCCTTACTTTCTAGTTGCTTTGATTTAGATGGATCTGGTGCTTTTTGCGAACTTGAAGCATTATCATCACCTTCATCGATAACAAATAGAGATTTTAATTTTTTAAACATATTATCATTTAAATTCAGTATCAAATTTACAAAAAGATTTATTTAAATATTTGGTGACTTTCCCTCACAATATCAAAGCAAAATTAATATAAATCACTACCTATTTAAGTCAACCAATTACATCAAAGTCTTTAAAATCATTAACTTGTGGTCTTAATCAATGGAAAATAAATGTTAGTTGATACTGAAATAAATAGGCTTGAAGGTGTAATCATTCACAGGCCTGATAGTGGGATAGGTCGGATTACTCCTAAACGTGCTGAAGAATTGTTATTTGATGACATTGTTCACTTGCCTAAAATGATTGAAGAACATGATATTTTTAGAAAAATTCTAGAAGCTTTTATTGGGAAAGATAATGTATTCGAAGTTCAAGATCTCCTTTTCGAAGCACTGGAGGCTGATCCTAGATTAAAATTAATATTGTTAGATCGGATAATAGATTTTGAAGAACTTCCAGAAAATATGACCGGATTCCTTTCTGAGTTAGACAATAAACTCTTATCTAATTTATTGGTGACTGGATATCACAAAGGCAGAGATCATATACTATTTGATCCTATTCCTAATTTCATTTTCACTAGAGATATTGCCGTAACAGTAAAAGATCATATCATTATTACCAAAGCACTTAAAGAAGCCAGGCAACGAGAAAATTACTTAACAAGATTTATTTTTATTGCGCATCCACTATTTTCTAAATATGCTTCAAACTTGATAAACTTAAATGATATCAATAAATTTCCACCTTCGAAAAAAGGAGAAAGAGTATCTATTGAAGGTGGTGACATGATGATGATTGAAAAAGAATATTTGTTGATCGGATGTAGTGAACGAACGACGAGTCATGCGTTTCATTCAGTGAAAAACATATTATTTGAAAGAGAGGCGATTAAACATGTTGTTCAAGTTAATATTCCTGTAGACAGATCTTACATGCATATCGATACGTTATTTACAAGAATCAATAAAGATGACTTGGTTTGTTTCAAGCCAATCGTATATGACGGTCTGGGATCAAATGTCAATGTTTATACTAAAGAAGGTTTGAAAAAGTCATATGCATCCACAAAAGATTTTTTTTTAAATGAAATTAATCCTAACATGAATTTTATTTTTTCTGGTGATGGGGAAACGCCATATCAAGAAAGAGAACAATGGACGGATGGATGTAATTTGGTTGCAGTAAAGCCAGGCGTTGGTATAACTTATGATCGAAATATTCACACTGAAAAAGCTTTTAAAAAAGCAGGATACGCAGTATTGCCATCAAATGAATTTTTAGCTAATTGTGCCAATGATAGTGAATATGCACAAAATCTAGAAAAAACTATTATTACCATACCGTCAGGAGAACTATCCCGAGCACGTGGTGGAAGTCATTGTATGACATGTCCAATTAAAAGAGAAATTATTTAATTCATGTATAGCTTTTCTTATCACCAGCGTGTACGGTATGCCGAAACAGATAAAATGGGTTATCTGTATTATGGTCATTATGCTAAGTACTATGAAATTGGAAGAGTTGAGGCTTTAAGGAACTTAGGGCTATCTTATAAATCAATGGAAGATGAATTAGGTGTTATGCTCCCAGTCCTCTCTTTAGAATCGAGATTTAGGTTGCCTGCATATTACGATGAGAATGTTGAAATTAAAACAATCCTCACTACGCTTCCAAATAAAATGATAGTTTTTAATCATGAACTATATAATGAAGCTAATAAATTGATTAATACGGCTGAAGTCAAGTTGTTTTTTGTTGACATGAAATCAAATAAAAGAATTTCGTGTCCACAATCATTGCTTGAAAAACTCAAACCTTATTTTGAATAAATGGGTATTGTAAAAAAGAAAATAAAACGCCTTATTGAGTTCAGCAAGAAATATTCCTTGCCTGGATTTTCTGGAGTTCCTGTATATGATGTGATTACATTTATTTATCGAGAGGCCATGCGTGATGACATCGTCACTCGAGCCAACTCAATAGCATTTAGTTTCTTTTTATCATTGTTCCCAGCGATTATATTTTTATTCACTTTACTTCCAATGTTTCCACTTACCGCTGATTATATTTCTTTATTTAAAAACTCAACTCAGGATTTTTTACCATTGGAAGCTCATAATTATTTGTTTGGTGTTATTGAAGGCGTGCTTGCTACCAATCGTGGTGGACTGAGGTCTGTTGGTTTTATATTCGCTATAGTCTTTTCAAGTTCAGGAATGCTTACATTAATGTATGGTTTTAATAAGAGTTATGAGCTTGTGTTTAAGAAGCGGTCATATATGAAAAACAGATTGGTTGCGATCATTTTAACCTTATTAGTAGGTTCCATTTTTATGATATCAATCTTCCTAATTATCCTCGGTCAACCACTGCTTGAATTGATCATTGACAAATTGAACGTGAGTGGATATTCGACAGGTGTTTTTAATGTATTTAAATGGCTCATAGTGCTCAGTGTTGTATATCTGGGAATTACCATTATTTACAGATATGGATCTGCAATGAAGGAAAAACTTAAATGGATCAATACAGGAGCGATTTTAGCAACACTGATCTCCATTTTGTCTTCTCTTGTTTTTTCTTTTTTTATAAATAGTTTTGGTCGCTATAATGAAATTTATGGATCTATTGGTGCGCTTATTGTATTACTGGTCTGGATTCAGATTAATGCATTTATCGTATTGATAGGATTTGAATTAAATGCAGGAATTGCTGTAAATAAGGTGGATAAAATTTTAGAAAAAGAAGATTAAATCTTCGTTATCAAACAGCCGATCGCTTCCCTATTTTCGATTTTCACTTCTTGATTATTTATTAAAGCACGCAATACATCTCTTAACTCATTTTGTGTCACTACCCTTCTCCTTTGTCCTAATTTTACATAGCCGTTATCGATTCTTCCTTTATATATGATTGATTGTTTTGTTTCGTTATAAACAACTACTTCAGGCGTAACATTGACATTAAATTTTTCTGTCTTTGTTTGAAAAAACTCCCTTTGAAGATGAAAAGGAATATCATGTTTTTTTTTAAATGCTTCGATGTTATTTTCTGAAGAATACCGATTTGGAAACAATCCGATGAAGCCTATCCTTTCATATGCAAATTCTTCAAATAATGATTTTAAAGTTGGCACATAATATTGGCAGATTTTGCAATCCTCTAAAAGAAATATGTTTACAGTAATTGAATCTTTGCTTTGGCAATCCGCGGAATCACATATTCCGAAAATGGCAATAAAACACAAAAATCTATAAACTATTTTCATATGTCCAAATTACTCTTAAATATATTTCCAATCAAGAATCCCTGTTTTTATATGTGTTAAATAAAAGATAAATTATACAACTTCAGCCACAGTAAAAATACTTCCTGCGACTAGAATGAGATCTGTTTTTTTAGCTTGCCTTTTTGCTATTGACAAAGCTGTTTTTACTGAGACATATGATTTTCCTATCAACTGAAATTCTTCTGCCTTCTTTTTCAATTCTTCTTTTGGGAGAGCCCTTGGAATTTTTGCTTGAGAAAAATAATATCTTGCTGATTTTGGAAACAAAGGTAATACGCTGTTTAAGTCTTTATCATTTACAACTGCCAATACAATATGTAGATTTGAAAACTTTTCTTTATTAACCTCATCCATTAAAACTTTAATTCCGTCTTTATTGTGCGCACTGTCTGCTAACACACGTGGGTTCTTTTGAATAAATGAATAGCGTCCAATATATCCCCATTTTTTCAAACCACTTTTCCAAGAGCTAAGAATGGTACTGACTGAAATTGAATCATCAAATAACTTTATAGCAGCAAATGCCGATTGAAAATTCTCTTTTTGATAATTTGGAAATTTGTTAATCAAGCGTTGTAATTGCTCAGGTAATTTATGCTTTTTCGCGTAGGTCAGTCTGGTCTTTCGTTTTGAGGCGATGGCTTTAAAAACGGGGTGCGTCAACGATTGCTTTCTTCCAATAATAACAGGCTTACCTTTTTTTATGATCCCTGCTTTTTCCTTTGCAATTTTAGGAATGGTATTTCCCAAAAAATTGGTGTGGTCAAATCCAATATTGGTAATAACAGACAATTCAGGCGTTATGATATTTGTTGAATCTAGACGTCCACCCAAACCAGTTTCAATGATGGCAATATCAACCTTTGAAATTTTAAAATATTCAAATGCCATGGCTACTGATATTTCAAAAAAAGAAGGCTTGATTTCAGATTGAAATATATTATCAGCAATCAATCTATTAACAAAAGATTTTACAAATGACTTAGAAACCATTTGACCATCTACTTTTATTCTTTCGCGGTAATCTTTATAGTGTGGCGAAGTATAGAGACCTACTTTATAACCAGCTTGATGTAAGGCTGAGGCTATAAAAAAAGATGTTGAGCCCTTACCATTTGTTCCTGCAATATGAATAGATTTAAAATTTTTGTGAGGATTACCTAAATATTCATCTAGGTATTTGATGTTTTTCAAATCTTTTTTAAAAGCTTTGTCTCCAATTCGTTGAAACATTGGTAACTGTCTGAACAAAAATGATTCAATTTCCTTGTACTTTGTGAGTTGGTTCATATATCTATTAAAAGAACGGTAAATATAGGTGACGAATGGAATAACCGAAAATTCTTGATGGAAAAAAACTTTGATTATATAATTGCAGGTGCTGGGCTTGCTGGATTAAGTTTGGCTTACAAAATTAGGCTTAACCCAAAATTAGATTCTAAGTCAATATTATTGGTTGATAAAGATCAAAAATCAAAAAACGATAGAACTTGGTGTTTTTGGAGTAAGGAGAATGAATTATTTGATGAAATCGTTTATAAAAAATGGTCTAACATTACTTATGCATCAGATGATTTTTCCAAAGACTTTGATATCCTACCCTATGCATACAAAATGATAAGAGGGATAGACTTCTATAATTTTGTTTTAAGATTCCTAAAAAAAGCTCCAAATGTTACATTCTGTTTTGAATCAATCGAAAGCGTATCTGATGAAGGGCAACATGCTGTTATAAAAACCGATAACAATTCTTTTAGAGGTAATATTATTTTTAAAAGTTTTTATGATAAAATAGATTTTAGCCAATCTCATTTCGTGTGGCAACATTTTAAAGGAGTTATCATAGAAACGCCTGAGGCAAAATTTAATCCCAATAAGGCCATGTTTATGGATTTTAGAGTTGATCAAGAAAAAGAAACGCGCTTTTTCTACCAGCTTCCAATATCTGAAACCAAAGCATTGGTAGAATTGGCAATATTTTCATCGTCGATTCCTGAGCCTACTTTCTATGATAGTTATATCAATGATTATTTAAAAAACATCTTAAATATTTCTGATTATAAAATTATTGAAGAAGAGTTGGGTGCCATTCCTATGACCACTTTTAATTTTAATAATAATACACAAAAACGAATTATAAATATTGGTACCAATGGTGGATCTGTAAAAGCTTCTTCAGGTTATGCATTTAAAAGAATCCAAGAAGAAACTGACAGGTTGATCCATTTCATTATTGCAGATACTTTAAATAAATATAAACCAGTTAAAAATAGGTTTGGATTTTATGATAAAATAATGTTGAATGCTATTCTGAGTAAAAAAACGACAGGTCAAAAAGTTTTTGATGCATTATTTAAAAAATTGAAACCACAAACTATTTTTAAATTTTTAGATGAGAAGGGATCATTTTTTAATGACTTGAAAATATTTTCCGCGCCTCCTACATTACCATTTTTAAAAGCATTTTTTGAAGAATTAAAGCCGAAATAGTTTAGATTTCAATAGCTTCGTTTAACACTTTTGATTTTTCGAACGCCAAGGCAATTTCCATAATTTGGACAGCATGAGATAATTTGATTCCTGCTTTTGTTTTGCCCATAATATTTTCAACAAAGTGATGCAATTGTAAATATTCAGAGAATAGAAATTGCTCATCAGAATCTAATGATACTTCATTTTTAGAACCATCATCATTTATAACTTCGAAAGACAATTGATTCGTATTTTTCAGATTGATTTGCCCTTTTTCTCCAAAGATACTGAGGAAACTTTCAGCCTTTGTCAACTTGGGTTGAAGTAACAAATGCAAAGAAGAATTATTCTCGAGAGTGGCATCACACAAGTACGTGTTTCCAATATCTTTGACCAATACTTTTTTAATTGGAATTCCCGTTAACCAAAGGCAAAGATCTATTTCATCAATCGCTGTATCTAGAAAAATACTGCCGCATGGTTTTGAATATCTTTTATTTATACTATTGACAAAAGTGGAGTCAATCGTTATATGTTTAATTTTTCCAATGATGCCATTATCAATTGATGATTTCAATTTTTGATATAGTGGAAAAAATCTGACTCTTGATCCAGCCATTACTTTTTGTGAAGGGTGCGAATCAGCAGCTTTAAAAACAGCTCGAGCATCTTCAACATTTAAAGCCAAAGGACTTAACATGAAAACATGTTTACCTTTTTCAATTGCTTGAATCGCATGATGTGGACGCAAGTGAATTTCAGAAAAAATAAAAATTACATCTATATCGTGGTTTTCAAATAATGCCTTTTCGTCAGAATAAACATATTCTAAAGACAGTTCATTTTTTGCATACAGAAGTTCATTTTGAGAACGTCCACTTGCTGCAATGAGGTTTAAATTCTTGACGTGATCTTTGATGAGTTTAGCATATTGTCTGCCCAGATTATCTAAGCCAATAATGCCTGCTTTGACGTTGTATAACATAATAGAAATTAAAGATGCCTTTCAGCATGATAACTTGAACGAACCAAAGGACCACTTTCGACAAAATCGATGCCCATCTTTAATCCTTCTTCTTTGTAATATTTAAAAACATTTGGATGCACATATTCTTCAACAGCCAAGTGCATTTTTGTAGGTTGAAGATATTGTCCAATTGTCACAACATCACAACCATTTGTATGCAGATCTTGCATTATTTCTAACACTTCTTCCTTTGTTTCTCCAAGCCCAACCATAAAACCTGATTTGGTTCTTTTACCTTGATCTTTTGTTCTTTGAATTTGTTCGAGACTCCGGTCGTATTTAGCTTGAGGTCTTACCTTTCTGTAAAGTCGTTTGACTGTCTCCATATTATGAGAAACCACTTCTTGCCCACCTTCAATCATTCTGTTTAATGCCTCCCAATTGGCTCTTACGTCGGGTATTAATGTTTCGATCGTTGTGTTTGGACTCTGCTCTTTTACTTGGACGACTGTCTGATACCAAATTTCAGCACCTCTGTCTTTCAACTCATCTCTATTGACAGAAGTCAGCACAGCATGTTTGACTTGCATCAATCTGATGGCTTCTGCAACTCTGCGAGGTTCATCTTCATCATATTCTGGTGGTCTTCCTGTTTTGACTGCGCAAAACGAGCAGCTTCTTGTACAGACATCGCCTAAAATCATAAAAGTAGCTGTTCCGGCACCCCAACATTCACCCATGTTTGGACAGTTCCCACTTTGGCAAATTGTATTGAGTTCGTATTCGTCAACCAATTTTCGGACACGTCTGTAGTCTTCGCCTATCGGCAACTTTACTCTCAGCCAATCAGGCTTTTTTGACCGTTTTGGTTTATCATCTGATACAACAGGTAATTCAAGCATTTGAAATTCTTGAGTTCGTAAATTAATTATTCCTAACTCCCAAATGGAAGTTCAAATATAACCGCAAAAAGTATCTATTGTTGCTAATTTCTTCAGTCTCTATTAAAATCGGCACTTTTGAAGCAAAAAGGTCGAACATTATGCCTGTTTCAAACGCTTTTACATATTTATCAAATGCCCCCCAAGCAAGATGCGCACCTATTTTACCTTGAATGCCCGCGCGCAGTGAAATCTCATCAAATCCTTTAAAAAATGATGCTTTATCATCAATCGTATTCACATCAAGAAATCTTTCTGCAGTGGTTTCGTTGTATGGCTCGGCTTGAGTATAAGAAGCTAATTGCCCATCTACCTCTGTGGTATAAATAAGATCTAAATAGTAAGGTTTTAATAAGGCGATTGAAGGTCCAAGCTCATAGGTGTAACCAACGGCCAATCCTTTTCTTTTTTCCTTTTCAGATAAATACTTTTTGACTCCAGCGCCTAGTCGGACGTTAATTAAAGAATTTATCTTTCCATATGAAAAAGATCCTGATCTTCCTCTAGTTGATATTTTAGATTGATTCCTTTCTCGAGGGTCTTTCGTAAAACCCAATTCAATTTGGTAATAATTTGTCCGATCGTAGGATTTTATTTTACCAGAATTGTAGGCAATAGCAGCACCGTTTTCATGTAACCTCAGATCAATAGCCCATTCTTTTTTATAAATAATACCTTTCCAATCTAATTCCACAAGCTTAGGCGTGATCACCCGCTGTCCAGATAATGATGAGGACAGTATAAAAAAACAAACAATAGGCAATATCCTTGTCATATTATAAAGGTATGTCTATCAAAGATTAATTTCATCGAATTAAGATAAAAATAGCTAAAATGGATTATACAAATATGTATAAAAGACGCGAAAAATGTGCTTTTAATTGTAATTTCTCCTATAAGATAGCATTAATTGTCAACGATTAACTTTTCAGTTATTTTCTTTCCTTCTAAATTAACAGATAAAAAGTATGATCCATTTGCTAAAAATGTAACATCTATGCTTTGACAATTTAAATACTGAGCGTCGAAATATACCTTTTGTCCTTTTGCATCTGTAATTTCAATATCGATTTCTTGCAAACAGCTTATTTGAGGAATTGTAACGAAAATTGTTTCTGTTACAGGATTAGGATAAACTTCTATTTTATCATTTAATGCCAAATCACTTATAGAGGTTGGATCACCTTCCATTATCAAATTGAGCTCATTTCGTAATCGATTTGTGCACCAAATATTACCATCAGGACCAACTTTAATTCCTGTCAAGCCAGGGTCACCTGAATCTATAGAACCCAGATTCAAAAATTCTTGATCCATATCAAATACATCAATCAATCCACTTCCATAGTTTCCAATAAGCAAATAATTTTCAAATATTTCTAATCCACATGGTCTGTCAAAACCTTCAGCAACCATTTCAACATCAAAATTATCAATGCGAATATGCTCTGAGAGTGGTTCATTTATTAACGCCAAGTTTTGTCCAGATGTACCAGAATTAATATCTAATCTCATGACTCTGTCATTTCCATTATCGACAAAATACAACCATCCTGTTTTTTTATCAAGCATCATATGGTTAGGAATATCGTTATCCTTACTGATGCCAATATTTTGATATCTGTGTAATTTCCCATCTGAATGATCATCATTTCCTGGACCGTGGTCAGCTACAAAATCATATCGAACAATATCACTATTCCAAGCATCATAAACCCAAAAGACATTATCCACTTCATGAGCAATGCCCATACATAACGGACTACCATGAAGCATATCTAAGTGACTGCCATTTCCCCCAGACGGTTGTGCATAAATTGTAGGGTCACTCGACCACAGCGTAGGTCCTGTAAATGTACCGCCACTATGATTCGCATCTTGCACACCGGTTGAGCTGGCAAAGTTGAAATTATCATCACTAAAAGCCAATGCAGTTGGTAACGACATGAAATGCCATGCATTGCCATCAACCCTCATATCAAAAGATCTGTTGACATCATCAGTTGTATTTGAAATAGTAACAGTGCTTCCCCCAGAACTTTCTACCCTTTCGTTGATGACCCATAGTTCATCTTTTCCGAGAAGTGGAAAAAAGTCAAGATCTGTCGGCTTGTCTAACCCGTGAGTAGTGTTTGCAATGGGAACAACTTCCGCTGCACTATTAAGTATTTGGCTTATTTTATTTGGAACTTCTACATCACCAATAACTTTAGTATTAAATGACATCTTATTATTTGTTGGATCAAGATCTTGAGAACCATTTACAGAAAGGATTTCTACTTCAATTGTATAATCCCCTTCCATTGAAGGCACCCAATCTTCATCAAATGAAAAGTTCCAAAATAAATTGGAAGCCAAATCTACATTTTCAAATAGTTGGCTAGATTCAACTACACCATTAATAGAATATGACAGTTCAATGGAATTAACAGCATCTGCACCTTTATTATTGATGACACCTCCCATTGTAAAAGGCTTGTTTACTTCACCAAAAGTTTTACTTTCCAAGTCAACTAAAGCAGCATCTAATTGAAGCGGTATTTCAATGATGAAGTTATCAATGGCAACACCATATAACCAGCCATTGCCATCATGATATCTGAATCCGATATAAACTAACCCATCGCCAGCATACGATGAAATATCTATCGAATGTTGATCCCAGGATGCATGGCCATGGAGATTTTCTATGATTTCCCAATTGATTTTATCTTTAGAAATTTCAATCGTTACATCTTCTTGTGCTCCCAAGTAATTATTATCGGTAAAGAATGCATCAAATCTTAGTACAACGCTTGAATAATCTGTGAGGTCTATACCTTCAGTAATTAAATATTCATTTCGTTTGTCACAATTACAAGCATCATCATTGGAACCTGCAACACCTTCACTTCCATTTGGAGCAACAGGAAAATTTTGACTTGTTAAATCTAAAGTAGATACAAAGCGCCAACCACCATCTGAAGCGTTGGACTCAACACTCCACCCTTCTGGCAGTGTGCGTGATTCAAAGTCTTCAAAATAAATGACTTGTGATGAAAGAGTTGTCGTGACAATAAATGCTGTAAAAAAACTTATAATGGATTTCATTGAAGTGTAGGTTTGAAATAATAAAAATGACTAGTTATATGTCTATTCTTATTTATTATTAGAATTTAAGTACGATAATAGCAATTTATCGACATATTACTTGTAGTGTAATCCAAATTTGCTGATAAAATGTCCGCAAGTTAATCTGCTGTTCTAACAACCGTTGTTCTATTTATCCAACATCCTACTTTAAAATTACTTCCTGCTTTTATTGTACGTTGAAATATATCTTCTTTCTTTGGCATATATTGCCAATAAGTTCTGATTAACTTTTGTGCTTCACTTGCAACCATAGGGTCACTTTTTGCCTTTTCAAACATATCTATTGCAGGCCAAGTTACAATTTGACTGTCCCATCCTCTTCCAGGGCCACATAGTGGACCGCTTGATGCATACAATTTTCCTATAAGCAAGTAGGGCTCACCAGAGGATGGATTATTTTCAGCTGCTTTTAAAGCATACTGTCTTGATTTGGGAAAATTTTTGATATCTCCATAATAGATTTTAGCGATCAAGAGGTTGTATTTAAATTTCTTATCCTCCTCTTGTGTTTCATCTACAAACTTTGCAAACATGTCAACCGCTTCTATATAATTGCCTTCAGTATAGGCTTCGTAAGCCAATTTCAATGGTCCTGGAGGAGGAGGTGGTGTGTAACAATTTTCTTTTTTCGCCATTCTCAATAGATCAAAAGAAGCACTTTCTTTATCACAATTTCCCCAAGATAATCTTCGGTATGCGGTATTGATAATTTCACAATCCTCTGGATTTTCATTAAAGACTTGCATGTATTTCTTGTCATAATATTGACAGGAAAACAAACCTTTTACACCTTCTAGGTTTTCTAATCGGCTGGGCGCATAATCATTTATAATTGACCAAGCTTCTTGATTTTTTCCTGACTTATTGCCGTATGCAATGGCATCAATCATTTTTTGAGCATAAAATCCTCCTTCCTCTACAGTTATTGATTGATTTAAAACTTTATCAGACAAAATTTTCGTAAAAGGATTGACAACAAAGTAATCAACTTTTTCTCCTTTGACATCTATCGCTGATTTAAATAATGCATAAATACTGTCTTCAGAAATTTGATTTTGAAAATAATAGTAGTAATCAAATGCCTTTCTTCCGGCTATGTATGCTCTTTCACCATAGCATTCTATTCTTTTATCATAAATCGCTATAATTGTATCTACATATGCTGATTTTAAATTAACATCAGATGTTTCATTATACAGGTGTTTATAGATAGCAATACCATCTTCAAATTGATACTTTATAGAACCATTAGCAGCAGGAGCAGTATAATATGCTTTTTTCCATAATGGTAAAGCTTTTTCAAATTCTTTTGTTTTTACCAAATCTTTATAAAGCACATATGCCGTTTCGGTATTTTCTCTCTCATATCCATTTAAATCTGATAATGTTGTACATGGATTATCAGGAGTTTTTGGTCTAACTATTTTTTCTTCTTCAACGACAGGAACGATGACTTCCTGAGTTTTGGGCGTACAATTAGAAAATAGAGCAGCAATAAAAAATACAGAAAGAAATTTCAGAACAATAGATTTCATACGTAAACTTCAAATTATACAATAAAGATAGAGAATTAGTCTAAACTAATTGAGTCATAGACAGATACAAAATGATGTCTTAGAATTAACTATTTTAGATTTTTAGAATTTAAACGAATTTTATGTCAAAGAAAAAACTGCTCATTCTAACTGGAGGGGGTGATTGCCCTGGATTAAATGCAGTTATAAGAGCGATTGTAAAAACAGCAAAAAAAAATGGTGCGTGGGATTGCTATGGAAGTATCGAAGCTTTCAATGGTATCATCAAAGAACCAACTGACATTGTAAAACTTACTAAATCTAAAATAAGTGGCATTCATGTGCGAGGTGGTACCATTATAAAAACAACAAATAAAGGCAATCCGCTTTCCTTCCCTACTTATGATAAAAGTGGAAATTTAACTTATAAGGACATCAGCAAAGCGTTAATAAAAAAAATAAAAGACCTTGGGTTTGATGCAGTTATAAATATTGGTGGCGACGGCTCCCAAGCAATTTCAAAAGCTTTATTTGAAAAAGGATTAAATATTATTGGTGTTCCCAAAACGATTGACAATGATTTGAGTTCAACAGATATCACCTTTGGATTTACTACTGCAGTACAAATAGCAACCGATGCTTTTGATAAATTGGTGACGACTGCTGCAAGTCATAATAGAGTCATGATTCTAGAAGTAATGGGCAGAGATGCAGGATGGATTGCGTTAAATACAGCCATTGCTGGTGGTGCAGAAATTTGTTTATTACCTGAAATTCCATTCAACCTTGAAGCCGTTATTAATAAAATTAATAAACGTTACAAAAAAGGAAAAGGCTTTGTCAACATTGTTATTGCTGAGGGGGCAAAGATAGACGGCAATACAATAGGAAAGACAATTGAAGGTGACAAGAATATTAAATTAGGAGGCATTGGCAATGCATTACGTTATGCATTAGAAAAAAAAGGATGTCAAGCGGATATTAGGGTTGCTGTATTAGGTCATATTCAACGTGGAGGAACACCGGTTGCTTATGATCGAATTTTGGCTACTGCATTTGGAGTAAAAGCCTTTGAATTGATTAATAATAACCAATTTGGCAAAATGGTTGCGCTTAGAAACAACGAAATAATTTCTACTAATCTTTCCGAAGCCGTAAGCACCTATCATCGCGTTAACCTTGATCATTATTTAATTCAAACGGCTAAGTCAATTGGAATTTCTTTCGGTGAGTAGCTGCGTTTATATTGTATAATTTGATATAGTCAAAATATTATACTGCGTGCCATCCCCTTTTCTAGGGATTTTTTAAGAATTTAGCTGTAAATCAAAATATATTAATTTTAAATTTATATGTTTATTCTTTCTAAAAAACTAAAACAATTTAAAATGAAAAAGCTTTTATTATTTTCTTTCTTCTCTCTTTGTTTAGCTTTCACCTCAATGGCACAAACAAAATTTGGAGCGGGTGCGACTTACTATAGCGATTTTGGAGTACAAGGTAGAGCTAATTTAGACTTATCAGATGGCATAGGTTTGATTCCAAGTTTCAACTACTACTTTACAGAAATAGGAACTTCGTTCTCGATTGATGCCAATGCAACTTACGATATTACTGTTGTAGGTGATGATTTACCAATTTATGGATTTGGTGGCCTTGGGTACTATTCATTTTCTTTCGGAGGTGAATCAAGTTCTGAAATAGGTTTAAATTTAGGTGCCGGAACAGAAGTAGGTGGTAACATTTACATTGAAATAGGTTGGAAAAAATTCTTCTGTGATTTCTGTGGAGATGACATTGGATTTGCTGCAGGATATTATTTCTAAGAAATACAATTAAAAGAAAAAGGGGTTGTAAAGATTACAACCCCTTTTTTATCTCTCTCTTCGTTTCTTTTATTTAAATCTAACAGAAACAGTCTCACCGATCCAACATCCTACTTTTTGCTTATCTCCTTTCTTCACACTTCTCATGTGACCTTCAGTTTTATCAGGTAATGAAGCGTTGTATTTTGAAATTCGTTGGTTTGCTTCTTCTGCAACTTCAGCATCGATACTTTTAGCATATCTGTATTTATCGATAGCAGCAATAATAGCTAACCTTTGATTCCAATCGTCTCCACAATTTCTAGCTGAAGCACCATACATATCTCCGATCAACATATAAGGTCTTCCGTAATTCGGTTTAGCTTTTGCTGCTTCATAAGCTGTTGCTCTAGCCTTACTGTATTGTTTTAATTTTCTAAACTGAATGGATGCTTTTGAAAACAAGTAACTTGCTTTTTTATCAACATCAGTTTCTTGTTCAATTGCTTCATCATATTTTTCAACAGCACCATCAAAGTCACCTGCATCGTATGCTTTCTTTGCTAAGAAACTAGGATTGTTTGCTTCAAATTCTGCTTGCCTTTCCGCGTTTACTTTAGCAGCATATGCTTTCCATTTCGTATCTAGATCAACAAGTAAAGGATCATTTGGATCACAATTTCTTTTCTTTAGCAAAGCAACAAGATTTTTTAATTGATCCATATCATTTGGATCATCATCATACATTTGCTTGTATTTTGGCTTAAAGTAATCACAATCGAAAATTTCAGTTTCGATAGGACCGAACTTTACTACTGCAGCTTTCCAAGCTTGATCATAGTAAGCACCAAGCGTTTTGTTGTTTTCCAAATTATACGCTGCTATATCACTCATTTTTTGGTGATATTCAACAGCTTGTTCTTTTGTTAATTTACCTTTTTGAAATTGGTAAACAACGATAGCTGATAGTGGGTCGAATATGGTGTATTCAATGTCATTACCTGCCATCTCTAATGCCTTATCATAAACAGCCAGATTTTCACTGTATTTAGCTCTTAATGAATAAAACATATCATAACCTTTTCTGTTATACACGTACCCAATTTTCTTCTTATAGCAATCGTCATTATCACCGCATGCTGAAGGTTTTATGGCTTTTGTTTCATAAGCTTGAACAGCCTCATCATACAGCTTATTGATCATAGCTATATATTCTTTTTTCTTCTCTGGGTCTGTTTCCTTTTGAAATTTGTGTACATACAGCTTAACGCCATCGATAAAGTGGTAGTCTCTTTTCCCATCTGCAACTGGAGCAAAGTCGTAAGCTTTCTGCCAATTTTCAAAAGCCACTTCCCAATCTTGAGCCTTTAAAGCTTGTCTATAAATTGAATGCGCATCAGTAGCTTCTTCTTCAAAACTTTGACCTACCCAACTTTGAAATTGTGCATTTCCTAATTGTGAAAAACCGACTACAAATATTAAACTGAATAAGATTTTTTTGAATAATTCCATCCTTGAGAATTTTATGTTCGTTAATTATATTTCCTTTTTATCAACCATTCGTCATCATTGAAAGTAAAACTGAATGAGAGTTTTACATATCTTTCTTCTACTGCAGTACCTTTACCTAACATCCCAAGAGTCACTCCTAAGTTAGCATGTGATATCTTTCTTTGATAAAAGAAAGGAAATCCAAATCCAACACTGACTCCGATATCTCTTATTATTTCATTTGAATTCTGAGGTATCTCATTAGGTACTTCATTTACATATAATCCAAATCGATAATAAACTCTTTCGAAATAACTACCAATCGAATTATAATTAGGACGATAATATCCCCCAAAAGATAACTTTTTTATATTATTTAATTTATTATTAACGAAACTGGACTCAAATTGGGACCATTTTGTTGTGGAATAGTTAAAACCGAGAGCATATTTCGATCCATGATAGTAAGTAGCCCCTAAACCAAGTTCAGAAGGCAACTTCCCTGTAGATTCCATAATTTCAGATGTACTATTAAGTGAATCTAAAATTCCTGATACATTCTGGATACTTCCTTCGAAAGCGGTTGATCTGTTATTGAACCCGGTTTTAGAGTTTCCATGAATTCCAATTGTCAATCTTTTAGGCACAAAATTGACATCATTATTGATGTTTTCTCCATTCAACTTGAAAGTATACATAGCGCCTGCATTCCACAAAAATCCTTTCAATCGATTAGTTTCTCTTAATTCAGTTTCAAAAAACGGAGCTGATTGTTCAAATTCAACGCGTCTCAAGTAATCTAAATTTCCAAATAAATATCCCAAGTTTAGGCCGAAGGCCAATTGCTTGTATCTTATTCCATTACTCCATACAAATTGGTAGGTACCACCAGACCCTTCAAATTTTTTCTTGATCTCTCCAATATCATCATCAAATTCATCAATTTTCACATTATACCCTACTGTGCTGTAAGGCATTAATGTAAAAGCAGTTGCAAGAGAAATATTTCTTTCCTTCCTGTCCAGAACATCATTTAATTTATTTTGAAGCGGTATTGCTAAAGATAAATAAGACAAATTGCCTTTCCATATATTTTGGTATTCTGAAGGCTGGGGATTATCTGTACTCACTCCGTCTCTTAAACCAGAGTTTTCTGCAAATACACCAATATCGAAAGTTGTTGATGATAAATAACTTAATGAAGCTGGATTAACTATATTTATTTGAAAAGGATCTTTGTAAGAAGCCCCTAAGCCGCCCATAAATTGAGAGGACATAAAATTTCTATCTACGATGTCTCCAATACCAAATCTAGAATAAGGTGAGTTATCTTTCGGTTGGCAAAATGCTACCAAGGGAATGAAAAAAATCAAAAAGAATGCTATTTTTTTAAGCATAAAATCTTTTAGTGTTTGAATAATAATTCCATTTTTCAGGATGGATTTTTATCCAGATTAAATAATAGTATTTCATTTAGGCCGCTTAAGACCAGATTAGGGATGACAAATATCTTAGATTCTATCATTTCTCCAAAATATTCAGCGTCTCCACCAGTTAAAATAACCTTTATTTTACCTTTCTTTTTAGTTAAAGTTTTTATAAAGCCCTCAATTTCGCACTTTATCCCTAAAACTGCTCCATTTTGTAACGCTTTAGTTGTGGAATTTCCTAACAATTCATTTTTTTTACTTCTCTTCACTCGCGGCAATTTAGAAGTCATAACATGCATGCTTTCAAGCCTCATTTCCAATCCTGGTGCAATATTACCTCCTAAATAGATGCCATTGTCATCGATGTAATCGTATTTAATACAAGTGCCCATATCTACTAAAAGTACCTTTTTCTTTGGGTATTTTAGATGGGCTCCAACCACACCAGCCAACCTGTCTAAACCTAATGTCTTGGGCGTACCATAATTATTGACAATTGGCAACTTGGTCTTATGGCTCAATATTAATAGATGATAGTTTTTGCTTAAATGTTGTACAAATTGAGGATTATTTAGCCTTACTGTCGATAAAACTGCATGCTTAAACCCATATTTCTTATTCAACTTTTTTATATCACCAACTAATACCTTACGTTTAGATACGACATATTTTAGATTTTGGTTTTGGTATACAGCTAACTTTATAAATGTATTTCCAATATCTATTATGAGGTTGCACTGATTCATTAAAATAGATTAATGTTTAAAATGCCTTATTTTAGTAAATACCATTGGCATGTCATGTTCATTACAATAATCTACACTCAATTGATCTTTTATTGATCCCCCAGGCTGTATAACAGCTTTGATTCCTGCCTTGTGAGCAATTTCTACACAATCTGGAAATGGAAAAAAAGCATCTGAAGCCATGACAGCTCCGTTCAAATCAAATCCAAATTTAATAGCTTTTGCAATAGCTTGATTACAGGCATCTACACGTGATGTTTGGCCACAGCCCATTCCTAACAGCTGATTGTTTTTAGCTAAAACAATAGTATTAGATTTTAAATGTTTAACCAATTTATTTGCAAACTCCAAGTCTTTGATTTGTTCTGAAGTTGGCTGAGCATTTGTTTTACATTCAAAATCAATTTCGCTTTCCATTTTCAAATCTGTATCCTGTTGGATTACACCATTAAGAATACTTTTAAAGCTTTTATCTTGTCTTACAAATTGATTTATTTTCAATAAAACTCTCTTCTTTTTTGATAATAGTAAGTCTGCAGCATCGTCATCAAAATTAGGTGCAATCAATACTTCATAAAACAGCTTATTGATTTCTTCTGCTGTTTTTAAATCAATTGTTCTGTTGCAAATTAATATGCCACCAAAAGCAGAAACAGGATCTCCTGCTAAGGCATCAGTCCAAGCTTCAAAAACTGTATTACGGGTCGCGACGCCACAAGCATTGGTATGTTTTAAAACTGCAAAAGTAGGATCATCGTGTTCAAATTCAGCCATCAACTGAACAGCAGCATCAATATCAACTAAGTTATTAAAGGACAACTCTTTTCCTCCTAATTTATGAAACACATTAGTCAAGTCGCCAAAGAATATTCCTTGTTGGTGTGGATTTTCGCCATAACGTAAAGTTGAGCCGCTAGGTATGCTGACTTTAAAATTATCTTTTTCTGTACTTGTATTATTAATGAAATAGTTGAAGATTGCAGTATCATAATGAGAAGAAACACCAAAGGCTTCCAATGCCATTTGTTTTCTTTCTTCTAAAGTCGATATACCATTATTTTCCAGAATATTTTCAAGAAAACCATATTGATTTTTTGAAGGAATAATCATAACATCATTAAAGTTTTTTGCAGCAGCTCTGATAAGTGCTATTCCTCCAATATCAATTTTCTCTATGATTTTAGATTCATCAGTTGTGGCCTTCACAGTCTCTTCGAAAGGATATAAATCAACGACGACCAAATCAATTTCTGGAATTTCATATTTCGCTAATTGGCCCAAGTGGTTATCTTCTCTTCTTGCCAGAATACCACCAAATACTTTTGGATGTAATGTTTTTACTCTGCCATCTAAAATAGACGGATAAGAAGTAATGTCTTCAACTTGAATGGGATCTAAACCATTTTTTTTCAGATGATCAAAGGTTCCTCCTGTTGAGTAAATTGTAATATCAAGCGATTTTAGGGAAGTCATTATCTCATCTAAGCCAGATTTATCAAAAACTGAAATCAGGGCTGACTTTATCTTTCTTTCAGACATTGGTTGAATTTGACGGCAAATGTAATGAAAGTCAGTAGATTCAGTTAATATAAAGTGGTAATGAATGACTTGTTTAACAACAATTTTGGCCTATAATCGTGAAAATTGGTACTGTTTTGAATTTGGAAGATAAATTATTGCCTAAAATCAAGCATGTTCCCCATTTTGAAGCAGATTCGGCATCGTGGTTCATATTTATCTTTCTCACCTAGAACGACGGTTTCTGTCTCTTCAGATAAGCGATAAGAATGCATTGCCAAACTCCCACAATGAGGGCAAATCGCATGAACTTTGGTAATATATTCTGCGATCGCCAGCAGATTAGGTATTGGACCAAATGGAACACCTCTAAAGTCCATATCTAATCCAGCAGCAATTACGCGAATACCTTTCAATGCTAATTTTTGGCAAACATCTATGATACCCATATCAAAGAATTGTGCTTCATCAATACCGACAACATTTACATTGCCATTAGTAATGTGATTATAAATGTCAGAACTTTTTGCAACTGGTATGGAATCGACGGAATTATCATTGTGAGAAACAACAGCTGCTTCATCATATCGCGTATCTCTCGAAGGTTTAAATATTAAAACTTTTTGGTTGGCGATTCTTGCTCGATTGAGTCTTCTTATTAATTCTTCAGTTTTACCGGAAAACATAGAGCCACAAATAACTTCGATCCATCCACTTCTTTGTGCTCTAAAATTTGGTTCTAAAAACATTTATAGGTTTAAATTTCTTGGTCCAGTAACTCAGTTCGAATTATAAATGTAAAAGAACGAATAAATGAGTTATTGAGGTAATGAATTTATAAGAGAATGAATTTATTCATAAAAGAGATTAAAAAATGTTGATTTTTACAATCTTATTCCCAATATTTCGAGCCGGATTTCAGTTTATATCACTTAATCCCTTTTATTTTTATAAAACATATTACGATTTTTTATAATAGGTCTGATTTTTGCAGACATACCTTTATAATACAATACTTAACATCGAGATAAAGAAATGGATCTAAACAAAACATCTGTACTATTGAAAAAAATCAACAGACTTCATGAGTTGATTAATACTATTGGAGAAGCGAGTTCTACTGAGACTGACCTTTTAAAGGCTTATGTTATCGATCTGTATGAAGCAGTGGCAATGTCTGATATCGAGCAAGCCAAGGACTTGGAAATAGCCGAGATGAAAAAGGAGATGAAGAGGCGAAGAAAGGCTGAAAAGAAATTAAAAAAATCAGTCAACAAAAAATACAATATTGAATCTCCTGAATTGGTAGTGTCGAAAAATGAATCTTCTATTCCAGTAGTTGAAAAAGTTGAACCGATAGAACATCAGCTATCTAAAGCAGAAAATGTTGTTGTTGAAATGGCTGCAAAAGAAAGTACGTCATCAAAAGCCAATGGTTCATCTGTTATTTCTCAAGAAATCAAAGATTTATTTGATATTGAAGAAATGCCAGAATTATCTGACAAATTAGCTAATGCGCCAATTTCAGATTTAACTAAAGCTATGGGCATTAATGAGAAAATATTTACACAGAAAGAACTTTTTGGTGGAGATCAAAAAGAAATGGATAATATTTTGTTAGCTATGAACGGACTAAGCAATTTTGATGAAGCAAAATCTGTCATGATGAAAAGTGTAGCCGTTAAGTATGACTGGACTGCACCTTCTAGAATTAAAAAGGCTAAGAATTTCATTAAATTTGTAAGGCGCCGTTATAATTAATTAACGTTTTACATTCAATATTTGGATAACTCGCTCAAAACATTATTGTCATCAGTAAGGTTTAGTGGTTCCTTTGTTATAATCATGTGGATTGTCCACATTTATAAAGTTACAGCAGAGGTTTCATTGACTCAATATGGCATATTCCCTAGAGAGATTGATGGATTAATAGGCATTTTCCTAGCACCATTGATTCACGGCAGTTGGGAACATCTGATTTCTAATTCCGTACCATTTTTTGTTTCATTAACAATCATTCATTATTTCTATAAAAGAGTCGCATTGTCTTCTTTTGTATTAATATATCTCATAACAGGAGCATCTGTTTGGATGTTTGGTCGCAGCTTATATCACATTGGCGCTAGTGGTGTTGTCTATGGTTTGATTGCTTTCATTTTTTGGAGTGGTGTTTTCAGACGAAATATTAAATCAATTGTTTTGGCACTTATCGTAACCATTTTATACGCTGGCTACTTAGAAGGTGTTGTTCCAACTAAGGAAGGTGTATCGTGGGAAAGTCATCTGCTGGGTGTCTTTGTAGGACTAATCATTGCTTTCTTTCTAAAAGAGCTAATCGAAAATGATGAAATCCCGACTGATCCTTGGGCAAATACTTCCGACGAACCATTGGTTTATTATCTGCCAAGAAATATTTTTGAAATGACGAAACAAGAAAGGCAAATTGAAGAATGGAGGCTGCGTCAGGAGAGGGAGGATGAATGATTATGAATTATGGATTATGAATTAAAAATTAAAGATTAAAAATTAAAAATTAAAAATTAAAGATTAAAAATTAAAGATTAAAGATTAAAGATTAAAGATTAAAGATTAAAAAGCTTCTTCTACGAAATGTAATGCATTGTTCTCCGAAATGGAATGTAGGGGAAAAGTAGAATTATGGATTAAAAAAAATCATTGTTTGCATTGTATTCATTGAGCTTATTGTATTCATTGTATTCATTGAATCATTGTTCTGGCCAACCCACCCGCTTCGCGGTTCTCTCACCAAACCTTACAGTTTGATCCTACGGATTACGTTTCGTTCACCCACCCGCTTCGCGGTTCTCTTCACCAAACCTTATGGTTTGATCCTGCGGATTACGTTTCGTTCATATTGTATTCATTGAGTTCATTGTATTCATTGTATTCATTGAATCATTTTTCTGGCCAACCCACCCGCTTCGCGGTTCTCTCACCAAACCTTACAGTTTGATCCTACGGATTACGTTTCGTTCATATTGATAAAATCTAACGCATTCCTAACGGACGTTTTTTCTAGTAAGAGTTTTTGTGCTTCATCGTAAGAAAGGCCACTCCTTGCCATTATCATTTTTGTTCCTCTGTCAACTAATTTATTATTGGACAATTGCATATCAACCATTTTGTTGTCCT
>JABDKX010000089.1 GCA_013001975.1 Saprospiraceae bacterium
AACATACACTAACGTTCTTGGGAAAGGCGTATGAAGTAGGACCTAAATTACTTTTGGATATTCCAGACAATATTATGGATTCAATCATGCATCCTAATTTTGGAAAAATCAATACAATTGAATTTTGGACAACTGTAATTTCAATATTAATCATAACGAGCATTGAATCTTTAGCTATTGCAAAAGCAGTTGATAAGATTGACCCTTATAAACGAAAGACAGATTTAGATAAGGATCTGACTGGTATTGGATTAAGTACCGTGGCAGCAGGATTGATTGGAGGACTACCTATTATTGCTGTTATTATCAGAAGTACGGTTAATATTCATAATGGTGCAAAAACAAAATGGTCTAATATGTATCAAGGTCTTTTGTTGTTGCTGTTTATTGTGGTATTGAGTCCCATCATGAGACAAGTTCCGTTATGTGCTTTTGCCATTTTGCTTGTTTATACTGGATTCAAATTGGCTTCACCTGCTGTATTCAAACAAGTTTACAGCCAAGGAACCGAGCAGTTAATATTCTTTATGGCCACTATGATTCTAACGCTTTATACAAATTTATTAGTGGGGTTAATTGGTGGATTGTTATTAGCCATGGTTAGTCACATGTTATTAGCTAGAGTTTCGATTCCTGAATTTTTTAATATGGTTTATAAATCTGGTTCAAATTTGGTAAAGAATACAGATGGGAGTTACGATATAAAAATTAAAGGGATAGCTAATTTTTTAGGCATATTACAAATTGATAAATTAGTAACTCAAATTCCTTCAGGTGCAGATGTTAATTTTGATTTGTCAGAAACCAAATTGGTAGGTATGACATATATGGACTACCTCGTGGATTATTTAAAAATGCAAAAAGAGACAGGCGGTAAAGTAATCATATCAGGTTTGGAATCACATGTTTCATCATCTACACATAATCGAGCTTTAAAGATTTCATTAAATAATTCTGTCAATAAATCATCTCCAAGACAAATACGGTTACAGAATTTAGCTAATGAAAATGAATATCAATTTAGCAGTCAAGTAGATTGGAATACATCGTACCTCAAGAATTTTCACTTTTTTGAAATCAGACCGATCGAACGCAAATCCAATTGTCTGAAAGGGACATTTGAAAAATTGAAAGTGTCATGGGAAATAGCTGATGTGACATTTAATGAAGGTGCTGCTTTTGCAGCGGAGACATTTACGACAACACTGATGATCATTAAATTGAATAAAAAAATACCCGTTTTTACAATGGAAAAAGAAGGGGTATTTGAAAAATTATTTGATCGGGTGATGGCATTTACAGGATACAAAGATATTGATTTTGATATGTATCCTGATTTTTCTAATAAATTTCTAATTATGGGAGACAATGAGCCTGAAATCAGATCTTTTTTTACTGATGAAATAGTGCGCTTTTTTGAAAATCATCAGATTTACCATTTAGAAAGTAATGGGGAAGCATTGGTTATTTTTGATAAAATAAAATTGGCTCGAACGGATGAAACCATGGCATTAATAGATTATGGTAAAGCGTTGGCTACACTTTTAGATGGAGAATAAAGATTTTAGATTTATATAAATATGAGAAATATCACGTTACTATCAAAGCTATTAATTTTTACTTGTTTTGTAACATTAACTAGCTGTTCTAATTCTTCTAAGAAAGAAATGAAAGAAGAAGATCAAAAAACTGTTTATCCAAGTGATGTTCTTACATTCTTCGATCATTGGAATTTAATTTTAGGCGATGGGTCAAATGTAGGCCAAGCCATCAATTTTGAAAACGAAGATTTCTTCTATACTGAAAACAATGGAAAAGAAAATTGGGTCGTTTTTAAAGCACCTAATGCTGGCGATACCCATGGTACCTCAAATAATACGAGAACCGAATTGGCCCAATTGAAAAAATGGTCTGCTCTTGATGATGCAAAATTGACAGCTACTCTCAAAGTGATGAACGTTTCCGCTACAGGTGATTCTCGTGTTGCTGCCTCTTACTCTGTCGTAGTCGGTCAGATTCATAGTGCCGATGGACATGAAAACGAACCATTAAAAATATTTTATAAAAAATTTCCTGGTCATACGAAAGGATCCGTTTTTTGGCATTATGAAATTAATACGGCTGGTGATGACAATTCTGGAAGATGGGATTACTCAAATGCAGTTTGGGGTCATGACTTTTCAGTTGTTGGAAAAGAAGCAAATACTCATCCCGATGAACCAGAAGACGGTATTGCCTTAGGGGAAGCATTCAGTTATGAAATTGAAGTTAAGGATGGCGTTATGCATTTGAAATTCAGTAACGAAGGACATGAAACGAAAACTTTTACTAAGAACTTAATCAATTCAGAATATACCACAAAAGCCGATATGCCTGAACAAACAAAAAATCTGTTTGTACCCATTGGTCAAGATGGTGTAGAGCGAGAAAATGCCTACGCAGAAGAAGGTTTATTTTTTAAGTTAGGTTCTTACAATCAAACAAATGGTAAATCTCCAGAAGTAAACATGAATTGGTGCTCTGGGGCAGAAACGTTTGGCGGTGATATTCAAAAACAATATGAATCTGGAAATTACGCTGAGGTTTGGTTTAAGGAAGCCAGTATCATTGTAAGTGAAGCTGCCATTTCCAATGATGGGTATTTCATTAAGAATGACTAAACCAAGGTTTCAGTTTTTATAGATTTCCACTTAGGATAATACATCAATACTTATTTTGAAGAGCTTTTAGCAACTAAAGCTTCATAATATTCTGAATGTAGTTTTTTCTCAATTTACCCTCCGATTGGTGTAAAAAATAACAAGTTAGCTTAAAATTACATGTTTTGTTGGTAGAAGATTTATATCATTACTTCAATAATGTGCCATCTGTTTATTATATTTAGATGGATTTAATTATAACACTCAGAAAATAAATGATTTAAAAATGGCAAATCACACAATTAAAGTTCGCGGTCATATTGTTGGTACTGGCAATGATGAAAGTGCTAAACTTGATTTACAGTACGATAACGGTCCTTTTGAAAATGCATTGGAATTTGATCACGAAGTTGCAGCTGGCGATAGGTTTACTATTGTATCAGC
>JABDKX010000093.1 GCA_013001975.1 Saprospiraceae bacterium
TCCCACTCAATAGGCAAAATACCCTGGAATGCTATATTCATGTCCCACATAAAATTAGCGCGCTTCAAGATATTTTTGTAGATGATGTCAAGATGCAACTTGAAATTAAGGACCACAGTGAATTTAATCGAAAAGATAAAATTCATGGGGATTTAATTTATTTTAAGATTCCAATATCTGAAAATGCAACTGTGAAATATTCAAAAATGGAATTTGCTGTAACAGAAATTGTAATCCCCCATGAAAAAGATCCAAATAATCCTGACAAATTGCCTAAAAGCATTGCTTTAGATTGGATTTATATCAGACCCGTTGAATAATTGGCAAGTTTATTGTTTTAAAGATGTAATTAAAGCGAATATGCTGTAAAAGCTATAATTTAGTGCAGCAAATTAGAATTTTAACTAAACCAACATCATTCATTGTATGACCAATGAAATAAAATCAACGAAATCCCATAAATCGAAGATTCCCAAATCTGAGAAGAAACCTAAAGACATTAAGGTCAAGGCCGGTGTCAAATCAGGTAAAATGGAAGCTATTCTTGCAAATGAATCCAAATCAACCGCTAATTCCCCAGAAAAAAATAAATCCACAAAGCGCTCTGCAAAAAAAATAAAAGAAAAAAAGTCGACCATAAACGATGAAAAGAAGGTTTTGGGCGCAGCCATCGAAAAATTAGTTGATGATCAAAAAAACATCCACAAACATATTCCTGAGCAGTTTAAATTAGCTGTGAAAGAAATCTACAAACATATCCATTACATGGATAAAGAATTGAATTCAAATAGTAAATTTAATGAAGAGATAGTCATCAATTTTATAAAAAACATTAAAAGTGTTGGTGAATCATATCTACATATAAGAACCGAAAAAGAAAAATTATCAGCTTCCGACATAATCACATTAGATAATAACAAGATTCTTAAGAAGACTGATTTTGGTTGGCTTTGTGTACATTCACTTAATGTTGATGTTGCGCCTGGTATATTAAGAGATGGTATTATCGAACCATGGAACAAGCGTATACTGGAACGGATATTAAGATCAGATGACAACTTTTTGAATATAGGAGCTAACTTTGGTTTCTTTTCAATATTAGGGGCGTCAATAGTAGGTAACAATGGTAAAGTTATTGCAATTGAAGCTAATCCAAGTATATACGAATGTCTTTCTTATGGTATATTTTATAGCGGTTATCCACAAAGAATCGATATGCATAACGTAGCAGCATCCGATTCTGATGGGGTTATCAAATTGCAATTTAGTCCTGTTTTTAGTGGGGGTGGATCTATCATTAACAATATAAATTATAATAAGTACCCTACGCTTAGCAATATGGAGGATTGTCGCATTGGAAAATCATTGTCTACAAACAAGCATTTTGTTAATGGTGATTGGGCTGTTCATTCTATGTTTGACAGTCATATTCCAGCATTTAAAATTGATACACTTTTTGAGAAATATTATCAACATTTAAATGACCTGAGGCTAATTCAAATTGACGTCGAAGGTGCTGAAAAGTTAGTCTTAGACGGATCTCAAGAAGTTATATCAAAATATAAGCCATTTATCTTGGTAGAATTTGACCCACATACCGTTAATAATCAAGTCAAAGAAATAGATAAAAATGGAGTGTATGATACATTCATTTTTATTCAAAAACTAAACTACAGGTTCTTCAAAGTGAATACAAATAATAATTTTGAATTTCATGAATTGAATATTCCTGGTGATTTGGACAACCTCCCACATTGTGACATTTTGTTAATTCCTAATTCTGAATTTAATTTTATAGATTCGATGAATCTCGTATAAAATTAGTTGTGTATTGGTTGTTTTCCCAAAAAAAAGGGACTTAAAACAACTAAAAATCCCTATCTTTATGTCATTAGGCTCTCAAAACCTCAACTAAGCACACGTTGTAAATTAATGGAATCGCGTATTATTTTTCATCATATACCAAAAACTGGAGGAACAACTCTTATTGGCATCTTAGATCAATATTTTGATATTGAAGAAATTATGCCAAATAGGTATTTTGATAAACCTGCGCGAGATGTTACTTCTGAAGATGTCGAAGCTAAAGCCGAAGCCATTAAAACATACAATCTTATAAGAGGGCATTTTCCTATTCCTTGTTTTGATAATATTGGAGATGATTATTATCGTATTTGCCTCCTAAGAAATCCTGTTTCAAGATTATTTTCTTTATATAATGATTGGAGATCAAAAACAGAACAATCTCTGTCCACAGCTCATCCCTTGGATGTAAAAGCATCTAGGCTTGCCAAAGCAAATAATATTTCTGATTTTCTTAAGCATTCTGACTACCCTATTCCAGCTTTGTTTGATAATGGTCAAACACGACTGCTTTCAGATTCTTTAAGTAAAAAAAGCATAGGAGAAGCTGAATTGATCAAAGCAAAAGAAACAGTTGATAAAATGCAATTGGTTGGTATCACTGAAATGTTAGATTCTTTTCTTTATACTTTATGTCAAAAATTTAAATGGGTTTTTCCGAAACAATACCAATCGCTTAACACAAGAAAGTACGATCGTCAAGCCATGACAACTATTGATAAAGATATATTTCACGAGTTTTTAAAATTCGACTTAGAACTTTATGAATATGTAATCAGCAAATTCAATAAAACTGTTGTCAACCAACTAAAAGCAAAAAATAATAATAGTCAGATTAAGAGGCACCAGGTTAATCACATTTCTTTAGATATGTTAAAAGGGTTTAAATGTGATGGTTTTCATGTTAGAGAAGGCATTGGAGGAGATGATGTTTGGCGATGGACAGGACCTGATACTGAAAGTCATTTATACTTTAACTTGCAGCCCCATATTGATTATAATCTTGAGATTGATATTATAAGCGTTATAGATCAAGAAATCGTTGACAACCTGAAATTAAAATGTAATGGTACAAACCTAAAAATTGAAAATAAAGGTGCAGTAAATGGAAAACAAAGGGTGTCAGCAAAGATTGGCAGAGATCTGATTAATGTTGTTGAAGAAGATAAAATAACAATTAAAGTACCTTTTACAACTTCTCATGCAGCAGTTCAGCCTGAAACGAAAGATGACCGACAAAAAGGCATCGCAATAACCAAGATTGAAATAAAAGCCTCATCAGACACTATTCAACATAAAGAAAAAGAAGGCAAACCATTGAAGAAGTTTTTCGAAAAATTGCTTTCATAAACTTTTAAAGCCTTTATTATTAAGCTGTTATTCACATATTTATAATAACAAAATTACCTTTACACATTTAAATACTTTAAAGAAATAGATCTGAAAGCAATTCTTCATATTGGTCAACAGAAAACAGGGAGTACTGTACTCCAGAATTATTTACTCTTTTCAGAATCTCATCTTCGCTCTTATAATTTACATTATCCGAAATCTTTAGGCCTAAAGAAACAAAATAAATTACTGTCTGATACAGATCAATTATCAGACAAGGACGGTCAAACTTATTCAGATTTTAAAAATGAATTCAGTAACCATTCTCATTCAACTTTTGTTTTTTCAGAAGAAAACCTCTTTTCTATTCCACAACAGAAAATCGATGCAATAAAGATATTTCTAGAATCCTTTTTCGAAGAAATACATTTGGTAGCTTACTTAAGAAGACAGGATGATCATGTACTGAGTATTTATCAACAAAATATAAGAGGCAAACAAAGTGAAACCATTTTATCCATGATTGAGCAGATTGATGAACTTCCTCAATACGATTACTTATCCATTATATCAAGATGGCAAGACACTTTTCCGAACGCTCAATTGACAATACGTCCTTATGGTCAACTATTAAATGGAGATATTATTGAAGATTTTTCTGCTTTTTTAAATTGTCCGGTCAATTCTGATTATCAAGAACCCAACTATGCCATTAAAAATTTAAGTTTTGATGCCCCATCAATTGAACTGATAAGACTCTTTAATAAGTTAGAAGCTGATGGCCAATTGATATTACCACATCTGACCAAACGCCATATTAGAAAGACATTAAAAAATAGAAAGAGAGGTCAAAAATTTAAGTTATCACCAAAGGATCAAGTTAGAATTTGGGAAGCATTTAAAGTAAATAACTTAGCATTGTGCGACAAATATGAGCTTCGAGAATGCAAAGATTATTTTAGTTCACCTCCTATTCCAAACTCTGAAGTTTTCTACAACGAAGATGTTCAGAATGATGATTTGTACCATTTATTTTTCAAAACCTTTGAATCCTAATCATAAGATAAATTGGAATTAATCCTTCATATCGGACAACAAAAAACGGGCTCTACAGCGCTCCAAACATTTTTAAATGAAAAATACGCGATTCTAAGAGGCCGCAAGATTCTATACCCACAAAGTCTTGGAAATGAGCACAATAAGCAACATTTAATCATGCATAGCTTTAAAACTCAGTCCCTTAATGAAGAAAATGGGATAAAAGCAGATTTCTTGGCTGAAATCTCAAAAACAACACCAAAAAAAGTGATTATATCAGATGAAAATATGTTTGTAGGCAAGCCAGAAAACCTAAATCAGCTTAAAGTTTTTGTTAATGATATTTTTCATAAAGTCAAGATAATCTGCTACTTACGTGTTCAACATGACCAAATGCCTTCTAATTATCAGCAAGGATTAAAAGGCAAACTATCCAAAGATCTGCGATCTTGGTTAGACACGCATATTTATAAAAGTGTTTACTACAAATATCATATCGTGCTCAATAGATGGAAAAACACATTCCCTGAAGCTAAAATCCTTGTTAAAACGGTAGGAAACTTATTACATGATGATATCGTACAAGATTTTGTTGAAGCTGTTATTCCTGAAGTTAAAAATGAAATCATCTTTGAAAGTAAAACCATATCAAACAGATCAATTGACCAACCAAGTGGACATCTCTTATACTTTTTGAATAAACTCATTGATAAAAGCAAACACCCTAGCCCATTTCAATCAATTAAAGAAAGTGTGATATCTGACAGCAGTAATTACACCACTAAAACTCCTTTTGCATTTTCCAATGAAGAAAAGTTAGAAATTTGGAATCAGTTTAAAGACAGCAATACGCTCATAGCCAGTGATTTTAAATTAAGCCAAGCTGACATAAACTATTTAACTTCGCCACCGGAAATGAAAGAAGACGATCAAATAGATAACTTAGAGCGTGTTTATCTTAAATTTTTAGAATACTTAGAAAAAAGAAAATAATCTTGAAAGTACATTTACATATTGGCCAACAAAAAACAGGATCAACCAGTATTCAAAAGTTTTTCGAAATCAATAGAAAAGCACTTTCTAAGCAAGGATACCTTTATCCAAAAAGTTTAGGTGTTGATAAGCAAGTCGGTCTTTTCAAGCAAATTGATGACTTATTAGATCCTTCAAGTCAAGTATATAAGTCCTTTTTCAAAGAGATAGAAAAATCAAAATGCGAACATTTGATTCTCTCTGAGGAAAATCTGTTTACTTTAAAAGATGAACTTTTAGATAAAGTAGGTCAATTTCTGAACAGCCATTTCCAAGATATCTCAATTATTGCTTATTTAAGAAGACAGTATGATCAAGCGGCTAGTTTGTATCAGGAAGTGGTGAAAGGTCGTGTATTTCTAAAATACGAAGCGTGGATTGAGAAAAAACTAAACCAAGGATATTATAATTACACTTGGGTACTGGAGAGATGGGAAAATCGATTTCCAGAAGCAAAGATGAAAGTAAAAGCGTTTTATAATCTTCTAGAAAACGATATCAGGAAAGATATTTTAAATGAGATAAGCTTTCCAAATATTGAAAAACTTAATTTCAATGAGGCTTTTAACTTTAAAAATACTGGAATTGACACGCTTTCAATTGAGATTTTACGCGTTTCGAATGCTTTCGTAAAAAAAGGCAACCCTAAAGATCCTGAAGCTTTTAGAGCCAAAGTGAGAAAATATGTATTTGGAAAAACATTCGACAAAAAGCTTGTCTTACATTATGCTCAAAAAGAAAGACTTTGGAATGAATTTCTGGCTTCTAATCAAGCGCTCATCAACAAATATCAATTATCTGAGGATGAATATTTCCTTGACAAGCCGAAAGAAGAGGATGGCTGGACCAATGATGATCATGATCCTGAAGAAGTCTTATTAGAATTAAGTAGAATTTATAATTTAAGTGAAGGTTGAGGTTGATCTTTAACAGATTGATTAACAATACTTTAAATCTAAAACACACCATATTCAAATATAAAACCCTCCTTTTAACAAATGGACTGTTAATATTAGATATTAAAGAATATTAGCCTATTTTTGCAGGGTTTTTTGAACAAAATATCTTTAGTATTGTCTATTAAAAGCTTTTCCATAGTTTCTAGTGCTCTTACGCTCCTTTTGAGTCTGGTAATTATATTTTTTAATTACAATACGAATCCTTACTCCTATTTCAACGCGAACTATGAAGATTCCTATGATCTTTCTGGATATTGGAGAATAGTTAAACCTGAATGGTACAAGCAAAAAAAATATGATATTGTCATTGTAGGTTCGAGCCGTTCACAATCTGGATTTAACCCTGTAACATTAGAAGATATAACAGGAAAAAAAGTTTACAATCTGGGACTACCGGGTATGGGTTATCATGAAGCTTACAAAACAGTTGAATTTATTATAAATGAAAAAAACTATAACGATTCACTTGAAATTATTTTAGCGCTAGACGTTTTTTTAATGCCTCTAACTCATGAGATTGTAAGAAAT
Organism: Saprospiraceae bacterium; assembly: GCA_013001975.1. Classification (GTDB taxonomy): domain Bacteria; phylum Bacteroidota; class Bacteroidia; order Chitinophagales; family Saprospiraceae; genus RFSX01. The sequence goes on from JABDKX010000093.1 coordinate 6,753, forward strand.
AAAGCGGTGACATGGTTGCCTAAAAAAGATGGTGTCTTTGGAAAAATAGAAAACACGCTTGACTTTTATGCTCGAATGCTATTTTCGAGCAATGCCATTCGCAAAAGCCTTGAAGAAAGCAAGCGCAAACGAAATAATTTAAAAAACATAGATTCTCGAAATTTAAAAGTTGATGATGAAATAGCTTCTTTAAAAGAAAAGATTAGAAAATTTAAAATTCAAATAGCACAACTTGAAACTAAAGTAAAAGAGAATCCTTCTGAAACCATACAAGAAAAAATAGATAAAAAGAAAACCTCCATTGAAAAATGGGAGGAATTGCTAATTAAAAAAATAAAGTTTTCTAAAAAGAAAAAAATATCGAAAGGTAAAAAACTGAATTGGAAAAAAAATGGTTTCTCGAAAATAGGTTTTAAATCATTTGAATCTAAAAGACTTCAAAAAGATTTTAAGAAATGGAGAAAAAGAAAAAAAGTACTCTTTTCAAATGAAAAACTAGACTACTTTAAAAAGACACTTGACTTGGTTTGTCAAAACCCAAATGTGAAGATCACTTTAATTCATGTACCTATGCACAACTATGTTCAATCAATTTTTTCAGAATTGAGCGGTACCTTTCAAAAGGATTTCAAAACACAAATGGCCAGCACGTTTGCAAAAAAAGCAAATACATGTAATAGAATAAGGTTATTTGACTACATGAATACGAATAAATTAAATTCAAATTATTTAACTGAAGTAAATAAAAGTGAAAATTTCAGGGATCTGTCTCATATGAAAGCAAGCTATGGTGATCTTATTCTTTCAGAAATATTCTCTAACAGCAATTACATCAGTGAGTACGGAAAACAGTTAACTGATTTGGATACTTACACTAAATACATTGCAGACGATTATGACTCATTAATGATTTGGAAATCGAATGCAACTGAATTATTAAAAAAACCAACTAAAAAGAATAAGTCTCAGGAAATTGAAGAAGAAGATGAAGAAGAAGAAGAAGATGAAGACGCAGACGAAGGCTTAGAAATATAAAAGAAATATAAATGTTATTTAGTTCAATACCTTTTTTAGCATTTTTTGCAATTGTATACATCTTAGTATTCGTTGCATCAAAATATAAAAACAGCAGATCCCTTCAGATGTGGATCATTCTTATTGCCTCCCTTTTCTTTTATTCCTATTGGAATCCTCCATTTCTAATCTTGTTGGGATTATCAATTATCGTCAACTACTTGTTGTCCATAGTTATTATCAAAAATCATGAACAAGGCGGAACCAATAATATTCCATTTTATTTTGGTTTACTATTTAACCTGGGACTCATCGCGTACTATAAATATGCCTACTTTTTAGTTGATTCTATCAATAGTATGTTTTCAACTAATATTGGCATTAGAGATGATATCTTTTTACCACTAGGTATTTCATTTTTTACTTTCCAACAAATAGCATTTCTAATTGATTGTAAGAAAGGTCTCAGCAAGAAATACAACTTCAAAGAATACACTCTATTTATCTCATTCTTTCCACAACTAATTGCTGGACCTATTGTCCATCACAAAGAGATGATGCCTCAATTCGAGGATAAAAGTAAAAAGTTAATCACTTACGAAAATTTTGCTGTTGGCTTTGTTTTACTGGCTATTGGATTATTTAAAAAGTTGGTCATCGCTGATAATGCGGCTATGATTTGTGATCCATTTTTTGCAAAGTCCTTAGGTCAAACTCCGCTCTACATGATAGATTCTTGGGTTGGCGTTTTGGCCTATACCTTCCAGATATATTTTGACTTTTCAGGATATTGTGATATGGCTTTAGGAGTTGCAAGAATGTTAGGTATCGTCCTACCAATAAATTTCTTTTCACCTTATAAATCAAGAAACATCAGTGATTTTTGGCGATTATGGCATATTACTTTATCGAGATTTTTAAGAGACTATGTTTACATACCGTTAGGAGGTAATAGGAAAGGAAAACCAAGACGTTACATGAACCTTATGGCTACGATGTTGGTGGGTGGATTGTGGCATGGCGCATCATGGACTTTTGTTGTTTGGGGTGGATTACATGGATTATATTTAGTTATTAACCATTTTTGGAGCTATATAAAAAAAGGGATAGGCTTTTTACATAATGAAAGTAAGGCTTTAAATTTCTTAGGTACGTTTTCAAGTATCAGCATTACATTCTTAGCAGTGGTTTTTGCTTGGGTATTTTTCAGAGCAACCACATTTGATTCAGCTTTTAAAATCTGTTCGGCCATGTTTGGCGAAAATGGATTAGGTACATTAAAGTCTACTTTGACATTTTTCAGCGAAGGTCAATTTAAAGGCATACTTGGTTTATTCAATGTCGCAGATAATGTTCATCACAATCACTATGCTCAACTAGAAAGCATCGTTCTATTATTTGGCATCAGCCTTATTGTTTTCTTATTACCGAATTCAGTTCAGATTGCAGAAAAATTCAATCCAGTAATTGATCCATCGAAAGTAGTAGCCGCTTTCTCTGAACAATTTAAAATTATCAGAATCGCATTTAAACCATCTTTGAGTTGGGCTGTATTTATCGCTGTTATTTTTGTTTTCTCTGTGTTGAATATGACAAGATTAAGTCCATTCTTATATTTCCAATTCTAAGCAGTGAAGAAGTTTTCATTCATATCATTTGGACTTAGTATATTCTTAATCGTTGGTATACTTTCAATGAATTACTTTGTTGATGCTTATGGCATTTTTCGGCCAGATACCAATAAAGCATATGACGTTACTGGTTTTTTAAGAAATGTTAAGCCATTCTGGTTTAAGAAATTAAACTATGAAGGATTTATAATAGGAACATCTCGAGCACATAATGGTTTTGACCCTGATGGCATTGAAAAAATTACGAATACAAAGTATTTTAATTATGGCCAGTCTGCCTTGTCTCATACTGGAGCAAAACATTTGGTGTTATTTGCAGAAAATGAAGGGATTAATAAATATATCATCTTATTAGATGCCTTTTTGTTACCAAATAACAGTCGCAATTATCCTGATGTTAAACCGAATTGGGTTCCGGATTATGAAGATGAAGAAAAAAATAAAAAGTATTACTCAAAAGAAATATTACCAAAAGTATTTTCAGTTCCAGCTTTTACTAAAAGTTTAAGGAAGATTTTTAACATGCAAAATGATGCGACTTGGAAACCAAACGGATTAAACTTGCATGGTTACGAAAGTTTTCAAGGTGGCAAAAGATTATGGGCGCCAATGCGTGCCAATTTGAGGAAAGGGAAAAACAGAAGTTTTAATAAAAGTAAAGTAAATGCCTTTGAAAACGCCATTGATGCTTTATGTGAAGATCCTTCTAACGAAGTCATTTTAATTTTACCACCTGTCAGCATGTTTTATTACACAGCCATTGATTACCAATCACCTGGCGTTAATAATGAGTTTAGAGAACATGTCACAACATATATAAATGAGTTGCCTGACAGCTGTAAATCAAATTTCCAACTTTATGATTTTATGTATCCAAATTATATTACAACTGAAAGGATAGATAAAAACATTTCATCACAATATTATAGAGACCCTGCACATTTTCGTGCTACTACAGGTAATATGATTATTCAAGAAATTGAAGATTATAAAAATGGCAAATTGAATAAGAAAGCAGCTTTGGTTGATTTGATTGGTAAAAATTATCGACAATTGATAAGAAAGCAAAACCGTTTATGCCAAATATGGATCGACTCAATCGGCAATCCAAAACTTGAAAGCTTTGGTCTTTTAGACAACATTCAAAAGATTCAAAATAACGAGTCAGAAACGTCTTCGGAAGATGACGAAGAGTAAATAATGCTTAACTCTGCTTACCATTTTTTATTTTTTGGCTTTATATTATAGTAGCCATTTTCAATAGCAAAAATTATAAGTCCTGCAGTATTTTTAGAATTTGTTTTGTCAAGTAAGTGATTGCGATGACCTTCAACCGTTCTGGTACTTAAAAATATAGTTTCCCCTATTTCCTTATTCGTTTTCTGCTCGCAAATTAAAAGTAAAACTTCTTTCTCTCTCTTTGTTAACTTCACCAATCCTTCCTTGTCCTTTCTGGCAATAGACATCTTATCTCTGATCACCTTTAAAATAAAGTTATTATAATAAAATCCAGTTTTAATAACATTTAGAATAGTGTCATAGAAAACATCAGGCGTTTCATTTTTAGGCATAAAAGCCGATGCGCCCAACTCGATCATCTTAATTATTAATACGGGGTCATAATGAGAAGATAGAATGATTGTTTTTAAATCCGGATAAAGTTTGTTAACATTTATCATCGTATCAATCCCGTCCATTACAGGCATTTCAATGTCGCATAATATAATATCAGGAAGATCTGAGGAAAGGGCTTCTAACTTGTCCAGAAGTTCTTGCCCATTAGAAGCCATTAAAACAACTTCCATCTCATCATGTAAATTAATCAATGCTCGCATGCCATTGAGAAACAATACTTCATCGTCAACCAGTCCAATCTTGTATTTTACCATAGTTATACATTTTTAGGAATAATAAAATTGTAATGGAATCCTGGTTGATCAGTTAATGATTCAGCATGAGCACCAAGCAATCTGAGTCTTGCTTTTATATTTTTAATACCGATACCGCTTTCAAATTCTTCATGATTTTCTAATCCTTTTCCATTATCAACATAGGCAAATGACACCTCATTTTCTTTCTGTATTGAAGAAACTTCTATTTTGGAAGCTTCAGCATGTTTTATCGAATTGTTTACCAATTCTTGAATTATCCTGTAAATGTGCAATTGATCCATTTTTGAAAATAAATGCCAGTCATGATTCAACTGAAGTTCGATACTTAAAGCATTGCCTTGATTAACTTGAACTGCTAGAGATTCGAGAGCTGTCTCAATGCCAAATTTGGTAAAGGAGGGTGAAATCAAATTGTGCGATATCTCTCTTGTCAAATCAATACTCTCATTTATTGATCCATGTATACTTTCAATAAGTTTAGCTGTTTCTGCATTAGGTGAATCATATGCTTTCAATAAATTAAAATTCAAGTTTACTACATTTAATTTAGAAGTAACACCATCGTGTAAGTCTCTTGCAATCCTCGTTCGTTCACTTTCAAGTGTCTCAATACTGTTTTTCAATAAAGCTTTAGAAAACTCAATTTCCTTTTGTTGACTTTTAGAAATTTCGTCAAGAATCCGCCGTTTTGAAACACTGAATATCAGAAGTACAAACAAGACCAATACTATCATCAAAACAACAGCAATGACAATCAATTTGTACAATTCCGAATCTACCATACCCTTTTTTATATCTGACTTCTAATTAATCGCTATTTCTTGAGATTTTAATTCCTGGTTTCTTCTATAAATCAAGTAAACAGAATAAATCATAACACCTACTGCCAATAGGTTAATAACTGTTCTCATCATCCATAAATTATCTCTAAGCTGTACTTCCATATTCATTATCTGATTACTAAATAAATAAATTATACTCGATAAAGCAGATTTAACTAATAAAGCACCAACGAAAAATATCGATGGCCTGAAAAGTTTTGAATCATAATCCTTTAAGATTAGTAAAATAAAAAATGACATACTGAAAACTAAAATAAACGAATCTACCCCTGTTCTACTAAATGAAGGAAACTCTGTTAATGGTTGAACAAATAATGAATTGGCAAGTATCAATAAACTTCCAATTGCCAATAATAACTTGATGGGCAATTTAGTATCTAGTTCTTTGAAAACATGATTGAAAAAGAGTCCAAGAATAATAAATTCCAGTAAGGTATAAACATGTAAGCCTAGCAAGTTATTATCACTGTCAAACACTTTTATTAAAATAGAGGCTATTACTTCAAAAACTGCAACCAGAATGAAGTAATAACCTATATATTTTTCAAATTTAGTAAACCTTTTAAATACAAAAATGCCTGCCAATCCTAAAAGGATTGATAGCGTCATTATAATATCAAGCAAAAACTCAGGCATATTTAAAAGTTAATCACAATAAGGCGGACAAGTTCGCGTATAATCTAAGATCAGATTCATATTTTGACTACCATTAACCATTCCAACCATCATAATATGTGGATCATAATGATCTGTGCTTAATTCTTCTAACCCGATATATAAGCGAACAGAATCTGCTTGAGATCCCAGCATTTCTTGCAGGTCAACTATTGGCATATTAAAATATGTCATAGCACTTGTATCAATATAACCAGAGTCATTTTGAGCCCAATTTTTTACCCAGGTTCGAAATTGTTGCTTTGAAATAGTATCAAGAAGGGCTGTTGAAGCGTTCCCTTCATCTTTTGGTTTCGCATCTCCTGGCTCGCAAGCCCAAATAAAACCAACAAAAGAAAAGATCAGTAATAGTGGTTTGAGGTTCTTCATTCATTTAAATTTTAAAAAGTTATTAATAGTTATAATTCCTTATTCCAAGCAAGAATGGGAAAAATAAATTTTCATTAAATGAATTCAGAAGAGTGTAAATCGAAATTAAAGAATAATTTTTAAAAATAGGTATTTATACTCTTTTATAAATATTCATTTTATGAGAATTCGATTGCAAATCATTTCTATGCCCCAAAATATATCAATAACACCCACTATATTTCGGAATACATGTAGCATGAATTTAAATGAAAGTATAGCGGTCATCAAAGAAGAATCTGATATCATGCTGTTTCACAGATTGATAAATGTTGACAGTTCTTTTGAATAATTTTCCAATGCGCGATGATTCTGATGACTTCAAATGTTAAATCGACTACTAAGGTGCGTTAGTAAGTGCTGTAAGTCCTGTTGATTCAACTGTTTCTCAATTTAGAGATTAAAAAGGCAGCACATAATTTTTTACTGTTACTCCAAACTACGTAGAATTACTTGGTTAATTTTGAGTAGATGTACTCTCGGAAAATATATCATTTGAGTTTATATTTACAGTAAGATAGCAACTTATTGAGCGGCGAAATTATTTCTAAAGCTGATGTTATCTTGCATAACCCTTTAAAACAATTTGAAAACTGAAATTATTGACAAGACCTTATATTATAAATACGCTATAATCATTAGATAATATTTCAATTAGCTCAATAATTCAGTTTTCATTTTTTTTATAAAAAATCCAGCCTGCTTACTTACTTTATAACTTCCAAACCTTCCATTTAAAAATATGGAACCTGCGAAATTATACTCTAAAAAAAAACCCAATATTCATTTGATACTTTACAATAATGAAAGCATTGTTGGAATGGTGAATCAAGATAAAACAGGTAGTTCTACGCATATTTTTCAAAACAATTAGTTTTAATTTCACTGAGTACTATTTCCCTAATTAACAGAATGATTATGCCTAAAGAAACAGTCATATTTAATCACGATGCTGCCATTGATGAATTTATGGCTGCCGTTCTTCTCACGACGATGGAGGATATTAATTTTGAAGGCTCTGTCATTATGAATGCAGATTGCATTTATAATTTTGCAATGCAAGCACAATGGAAGATTCAATCCTACTTAAATATTAGTCCTGAGACATATCCCATTACGTTAAGCAGAGCCAGGCAATGGAATTCGTTTCCTTGGTTATATCGGGAAGATTGCATCAAAGAAAACAATATAGAATGTCTCAAAGACATTCCAAATAATCCAAACTGGCCCTGCTATCCAAACGGTGATGATTTAATGAGGCAAAAACTCCAAAACGCTTATGACAATGATCAGCAAATTACCGTTTTAGTTAATTGTCCGATGACAACACTTAGAAACATTTTAGAAGATGCGCCACATTTATGTGATGCCATCAGCCGATTGATATGGATGGGTGGCGCTATAAATGTTGCTGGAAATCTAGATCCAACCACGATTCCAAAAGAAGTTGCAAATCCCAAAGCTGAATGGAATGCATTTTGTGATCCTTATGCGATTGATTGGGTTTTCAAAAATACCACATTCCCTATAATCGTATTTCCACTTGATGTTACCGATCAAGCAGCGATTACACAATCATTTATGGACAAGCTTCAAGCACAGTCAGCAGATTCATTATATTCAAATTTAGCTTTTCAAAGCTATTCTTTAGTTGCTCAAGAATCCTTTTATGATATGTGGGATGTTTTAACGACATGCTATATACCACATCCAGAATTTTTTGAAACGCCTACTAACATGAATTTAAAAATCATCACTGAAGATTACTGGCAAGGCACACTTATTCATGGTGATGGCGGCAGAGCTGTCCAAGTTGCATTGAACTTAATCGATCCGGATGGTTTTTACAATTATGTGCTGCAACAATTTAATAGATAGAAATATGATTAATATTGGGCAATAGATTAGAAGAGTTATAAACAAATTTGTTATAACAAAAACTTTTCAGACGTTAAAAATGTAAGTTGTTCTTAGGTTAGTTGATTGATTTAACATTAATCTAAATCCGTTTAGATTAAATCGTATAAAGCGTTACGACATTTTTCTTTACTGCATATGCCACCAAGCCTGCAGTATTCTTACAATCTATTTTATTTAATAAATTTATCCTATGTCCATCCACTGTACGTGGGGAAATAAACAGCTTAGACGCAATTTCAGTTGTAGTAAACTGATTGCAAATAAGTTCAAGCACTTCCAATTCTCTCGAACTAAAGGGCAAGGTTTTTTTTGAAGATTTCATTATTCTGGGGTTTAAGAATAAAATAAATAGTGTTTAAATTCTAAAACTCACCATCAAATAAAATCAGTAGGAATGCTAATTCTAAGTTAGAAAAAAAAATCGTTAATCCAAAAAATTAAGACTGGTAAATCATATGGGTATAAATGATAATCTTTATTTGCAATCTGGATTGCCAGATTGATTAGTGGTCATTCAACTTTGTTTTCTACTGTCACGAACAGTTAATGACGCCTGTTTCTATGCAGTACTTTAAATATCAAACATGAAATTTATAACTTACTATTACTTCAAAAAAACATATATTAGCAATTTACAAAACACACAAAAATACACTTGAAAAGTCCATTAGCCATTACATGTCGAGCGCACTCTGGAGGCAGAATATTATCGGAGATTTATAAAAGAAGTGGCATCCAAATGGGTAGTCTGTATCCTAAAACGATGGATACAAATTATTTTTCAATTAGAAACAATACAATAGTTAAGGAACTTATCCTAAAATCATTTAAATACGATAAGCTTCCAGATAAAAGAAAATTGCATTTTCAAAAAAAAATGCAAACGTGTTTAGATAATTTTATTCAAACTGAAAATATAGATACCAAAACTCCATTTGGTTGGAAATTTGGCGAAACGCTTTTTATGCTACCCTATCTATTTGATGCTGTGCCAAACGCTCGCGTGATTCATCTTATCAGAGATGGCAGAGACGTTATGCTCAGTCGTATTGAAGCCAGGTTCGATGAAAACTTTCATGATCCTTTTAATAAAGTTATGATCTTTGGAAAGGCCAGTCAATTAAAGTATAACAATCAATTGCTGGATCAAAATGTTATTGCAAAGTATCGAACTGAATTAGAGCTCATTCACTGGCAAACCGTAATTGAATTCAGTAAGAAGCTGAGAAAGTATGAAGATCAATATTTAGAAATCAGATACGAAGACTTATGTCAAAATCCATTAAAAATTCTTAACGTTATTTCAGATTTCATTGAAGTTAATTTTCCTCCAGATGTTTTAGAGTGGGCCAATGAAAATATTTCTGCTGATAGGATTGGCAAGTGGAAAAAGGAGGATCCAGACTATATTAAAACTATGTCTGAAATTGCAAAGGATACTTTAGTTGAGTATGGGTATTTATAGCCGTCGGCAGAGCCAACTACAAACAAGTTGTTTTAAGCAACACAGTTGTGAGCAACTTCTAGTTGCGTTTACTAAAAAACATAATGCCGTCGGCAGAGCCAACTACTAACAAGTTGTTTTAAGCAACACTGTTGTAAGCAACTTCTAGTTGCGTTTATTAAAAAACATAATGCCGTCAGCAGAGCCAACTATTAACATCTTGTTCAATTATTAGGCAAATAACCTATGTATGACATTAAAACTATTAAGTCTATTTGTAATTTATGTTTAACACCAATATAATTTTTAGCACTGCTATAATTATAATCTTCAGGATTAACTACTATACCCGCCTTAACTGGATTTAAGTGTATGTAATCGATCTTTTGATTTATAAATCTTGGACTATAAAGTACTATAGGTCGACTCCCATTTTTCCAAAATTGAAACTCTGATCTGCAATTATTTTTAGATGCAAATTGTTTAAATAATTGCAAAATCCACTCTTTGCGACTTTCTTTTCTTGAAGTTTTTATTGAATCAATTATTTTCCTTGCTGAAAATGATTTAAAATGTCTGATAACAGTCGATAAATTATAATTTTCTTTTGTACTAACAACTAAATGAATATGGTTAGACATAATAACATATGCATATATAATCAGACCTTTGTTTTTTTGGCAATATTTTAATGCGTCAATAATAATATCACAATGCACTTTCCGTGTAAAAACATCAACCCATCCTACGACAGTAAATGTCAAAAAGTAAAGTCCATTTTGGTCACGGATCTTGTGTCCTCCCATAATTTGTAAATTCAAAGATGAAATCAAGTTCTCGCTTAAGTATGAAAAGTTAGGAAGTTTGTAAACAGGTATTATTAAAGAAATGTTGTAAGCAACTTTTAGTTGCGTTTATTAAAAAACATAATGCCGTCGGCAGAGCCAACTACTAACAAGTTGTTTTAAGCAACACAGTTGTAAGCAACTTCTAGTTGCGTTTATTAAAAAACATAATGCCGTCAGCAGAGCCAACTACTAACAAGCCGTTTTAAGCAACACAGTTGTGAGCAACTTCTAGTTGCGTATAAAGCGTATCATAAAATGTAAAAAGCCTGCTCTCAATGAGAGCAGGCTTTTTACATTTTATTATGATTGACTCAAATTATTGAGCAATAACCATTTTCTTTGTACCGATAGTTTGACCGTCAACGATTAATCTGTAAGAATAAGTTCCAGAAGGAATATCTTCAGCTCTTACGTTAAGTACACCTTCTCCAGTGTGATCAACAGCCATAGTCTTTATCATTTTACCATTGAAATCATAGATTTCTATGCTAGCGTTATTAGCATCTGTAGGAATGATGTAAGAAATTCTTGTCACTCCGTTAAAAGGATTTGGACTGTTCTGCTCTAATGAAGCTAAGTCATGGTAAGTTAATGTTACATTAGACTCTATAACAGTAGAAGAGATACCATTAGTTTTAATAACTTCAACAGCTTCAGCTAATTCAATTAATTTAGCTTCTAAAGCATCAATTTGCTCAGTTTTAGCTTCAATAATTGCTTGCTGATCTTGAATTGCATTCATAAGCATATACTTAACTGCAGTATCATCAATCTGTAAGAAGTTTTGCTTACTGATAACGTTACCGTCATTATCTTCTTCAATATGCGTAAATTCACTTACGATCTCAGGAGCTACTTCCTGCAGGTCTTGAGCATATACACCTACGTGTAGTGCATCAGCAGCAGTTCCACCTTCACCAGTATACTCGTAGTAAATTGGATTTAATTGCATAACTTCATTCAAACCGTAGTTAAAAGGAGTTGTGTTTGTTTTTAATCTTCTATCCGATGTTAATACAACACCGTTAGCTTTTACGTTACCAGCAACGTCAAGCATTTCAGTTGGGTTTGTTAAACCAATACCAACATCACCACCAGTTGTTACTCTAACTCTATGAGACCCATCAGTCCAAATCTGGAATGTAGATCCAGGATCATCTAATCTCGCTTGGAAAGGAAGCGCACCTTTATGAATCATGTTTGTTTGACCATTAAAAGCTCTTTGGAATCTGAATCCAAATGAATTGTAAAGAGACGCATCTCCAATTAAGTCAAAAGAAGCAATACCATCAGCAGTTCTACCGAATCCAACTTTAAGTTGAGCCGTAGAAGAACCAGCAGATCTTCCTACTTCTAATACATTTCCTCTAATTCTTGCATCATCAACAACATCTAGAGAAGTAATAGGGTTTGTTATACCTACACCAACGTTACCATTAGCGATAACTTTTAGCTGAGAATAACCGAAACTTGCAACACAAAGCAAGCATAATGTAAAAAGTATATTTTTCATGTTAAAAATTTAATTTCGTTAAAATAATAATTGTTAAAAATTGATCTAAACCAAATGTATTGTAAAACTAAAACATATTTCCCTCTCTTTTTTCCCCCATTTAGGTGATTTTTAAAGATATCCTACTTTTTTTAAACCCATTAGACCATTTCAATATTATAAAGAAACAAATATATAGCCAATTTTCAAGGGAGAAACCCTGAATTTTATGGAATCTTAAAGACATAAATTGAAAATTAAATAATCTTTACTTTATTCAGCAAAGAATCTCCTCATTGGAAGCATTTCTCAATATAGTTAATAATTGAAAAAAAATTATACGAAAATTGATATTTTTCGCGCTTTTTATCAAATTATTACACATAATTAAGAAAGTCTGTTGTTCGTAGTCTTGAAAGGTTAATTTTGGCACTTATTATGCATTGTTAATAGGGACAATGAAATAACATTGATTTGAAGACCATATTTACAACAATAGTTATATTTTTTAATGGTAGGCGTGAAGCTCAAAGAACTTTACACACGCTGTCATCTGAATACCAGAACATCAATTCAGATTTATATAATGTGCTTGTATTAGACAGTGGCTCAAGTGAACCTTTAATTCAAAGTGAAATAGAAGCATTCGGGCCTAATTTTACCTATAAATATGTTCAATCCAATTATCCCTCTCCGATTGAAGCTCTGAGATTAGGTCTTGAACTATGTGAGACGCCCTATATAAATGTATGTATCGATGGGGCTAGGATGCTTTCTCCCGGCATCTTCAACTACTTTCTTGACATTTTAAATATCGATTCAGATCCTTTTGTCATTACAACTGGGTTTCATATTGGTAAATACCATCAAAACTTTTCAATACTCGAAGGATATAACCAAAATATTGAGGATGAATTGCTAGATTATTTGGATTGGCAAAACAATGGTTATCGATTATTCAATATATCCACTTTGAAACAGGATGGATATTCCTTTTTTTCAAGATTGGCAGAAAGCAATTGCTTCTTTGTAAAAACAGAGACTTTGAAAAGTATTGGTTTTAATCCTGGATTTATAAGCAAAGGAGGCGGTCTCATAAATTTATCTGTTTTCAGAGACCTCATTGAGATTAAAAAACTCAATACCTACCATCTGGTTGGAGAAGCAACTTTTCACCAGTTTCATGGAGGTGCCGCTTCAAACATTTCAATGGAAGATCATCCTGTTCAAGAATACAAAGAGGAATACCGCAATATAATGGGTAAAGAATTTATCAGCCCAAAGTACTCTCCTATTTATTATGGAGAAATTAAAAGCGAGATTGAAACACTGAGGCCAAAATATGCATCTTTCCATATATTAAAGACAGTTAACTATCTCGTAAGTCAAGGCAGAGAAGATGAAGCAATCAAAATTTTAGAATTAGCAAAAAAAGATCATCCATATCATACTGTCTTCCTTGTCAAGTTGAATAAAATTCTTATTAAAAAAGGTGAAATCGATTTAGCCCTCAAGTATATTAATGAGGCCTTGAATATTTTACCACAACATCCTCATTTATATTTAAGTCGCTCAAGAATTTATAATGCACTCAATAAATGGGAAGAGAGTAAAGTTGATTTACAACAATGTATAAAGTTAAGTCCCAATATTTTCACTGCCTACTTAGATTTATATGAAAATTACGAACATTTTAATTTAAATGAGTCACAGGCATTTGATGATCTTATAAATCATAATCAGCATATTAATAAACAACAAGATCTGCGCAGATTTATAAATATCCTTATCAAAAAAAATGATCGAAAATCAGCGCTTGAGGCATTAGAATCTCATATCTATTTATTTAATGATGATCATGAAGGAAGCCTTCTTAAATTTCAAATATTAAGAAAGTCTGATAATCAAAAAGCATTAGATCAAGCTGCTGATCAATTGTCTCAAGATGTGATAGCAGATCCAACAATGTCTTTAAAGTTAAAAAAACGAATATGTCAAATACTTGTGAACCATGAGTACTATTCTCTTGGGAAACAAATATTGGTATCTATAAAAGAATTTAAAAATGAAGTTTCTAATAATAAAAGAGAGCCTTCGGAAGAAAAGCTATTTGAAGCTATATTAAATATAATGCCTAAAGTAAATAAGCAAAAAGCCCAAGCTTTTGTTTCATATTTGCACGCGGAAATGAAATTATCTTAAATGGAATTATCAGTTGTTATAATATTTCACAATAATAAAAGAGAAGCGCAAAGAAGTTTGTTTGCGCTTTCTAAGCAATATCAAGAAAATATTGAATCTCTAGAATATGAAGTGATTTGTATTGATAGTAATTCTACTGAAAAACTAGATCCAAAAGATTTTAGTGATTTAGGAAGCACATTCAAATTTCACGATTTTAAAACCGACAACCCATCTCCTGCAGATGCATTGATTTTTGGAGTTGAACAGGCCATAAGTGAAAATCTGTGTATTATTATTGATGGTGCTCACATTATAACACCGAATGTGATTAATCACTTCAGAACACTCAGCCAGATCAATCCAAATTATTTCATTTACACCCACCCTTTCCATCTTGGTGAATATTACCAAAACGATAATATGACGTTGGGTTATAATCAAGATGCAGAAGACAAACTTCTTGATAGTTGTGATTGGAAAGAAAATGGTTACAATCTTTTTTCAATATCAAATTTTAAGCAATCAAATGAAACTTTTGATCAGTATATTTTTGAAAGCAATTGCTTCTTTATCACCAAATCCAATCTGACAAAAATAGGTGGTATAAACGAAGCATTTAAATCAAGAGGTGGTGGTTTTATCAACTTAGATATTTTTAAAAATGCTGTTTCCAATGATGATTTACAAAACTATCAATTGGTAGGTGAAGCCAGTTTCCATCAATTTCATGGCGGAACCAGTACAAATGAATCTCGTGTATCAGAATTACAAATCGAATTCCGAAATGAGTATAAAAAAATTAAAGGCCATCATTACAAGTCGCCAGTTTACGATGCCATTGCATATGGCTGCCAACTAAACCCCGCGCAGATTCGGTTTTATAATTTATACAGCCACAATAAACTTGTCAACGATCTTATAAAAAAGAACAAGCAACAAGAAGCTATTGAAGTTTTAAATCAACTTATCAGCTTATATCCATTTAAGGTTGAATACAAAGTTCAATTAATTAAATTACATACCAACCTATTACAATTTGAAGAGGCGGAAGCTATTATTGAAGATTTATTAAAAACCCATCCATATAATATAAAAGTTTTAGATGCTTCTGCAAAATATTATTTAGCGAGAAGGGATAATGAAAATGTAAAAATATATACCAGTAAAATAATTGAAATTGACCCATTACACCTTCCAAGCCAACTGAGCCTTTTGAAGCTGTATGCTCAAGAAGGAAATGAAAAAGAAAAGGAAAAAACTTTAATTGATATACTCGGTTTTCCAGAAGATCGATTCAAAAATTCATTGGTTCTTCAAATAGCGATTTACTGCGTTGAACATAAGTTCAAAAAATACTCTGAACAATTTTATAACATTTGTTTGCCATTCAAAAATGAGTTTGATTTTCTCATTTTAAAGGTACTCTATGATGAATTACATGAATCTGAATTTGATCAAGCATACCTTGATAAATTTATTTCGCAACATAACTTGAGGAATGAATCTTCCATAAAAGTTACCAAGTTGATTAAGATTCTTTTCAGAATGGAACAATGGGATTCTGGATTCCAGTTGTGCAATTTATTGAAAGACTATTTCCCAGAAGAACAGGTACTAAACTTCTTGTACGGCAGATACTACTATTACCAAAAAGAATTTGACAAAGCTGAAGAACATTTAAGGATGTTCTTAAAAGCTGAATCAAATAGATTCTTATTTCCAAATACGCACTACTTGTTGAGCAAAATTGCGCTTAAGAGCAAGGACTACAATACCTTCCATAAACATGCAAAAGAAGCGTACAAGAAAATTAAAAATACCAAATATGGTTTAAACTATGTGAGGTCATTGCAATTTCTCCAAAATTACAAACCAGCCATAACTGAGTTAGAAAAAATCAAAACATTCTCCAATGTTGACCAAGGGAATGTCAAAGAAATGATTTTAAAAAACGCTATAAAAATCAGTGACTTAGAGATTATAAAGAAGTACGCTCCTACCGATTTTGATTATTCCCAATTGGGCTCTGTTGATTATAAGGACGATGTTTTCAAGCCTATTATTTTTACACATATTCAAAAATGTGGAGGAACTTCATTTAGAAGGTATTTATCAAATGCTGCACTTTATTCTGGGGTCAAAGGAAGTCAAATTCATATTCCAGGTCAAAACGGCCAAAGTCCCAATACAAATTTAATAACGTTGAATGATGATGAAATCGAAGATGTTATTGCTAGAAATATTAAAGTATTGGCGGACCATTCTACATTCAGATCTGATAAAGTAAAAAAAGTAGTTCCTAATTATTTAGACGCTTACAATCTAACTTATCTGAGACATCCGATTAAACGATTGTATTCTTCTTACTACTATTTCTACTTTGGAAAAAACTTTAATAAAACCGAATATAATAATATAAACATCAATGATCTGCCAGCTAACCTCTTAAAGAAATTTATTAAAGAGAATGCAAATGTAGCCACGGCATTTATAAGCGGTAAAATGTGGGCTCCTGACTTAATAAATATCAAACCTGAAGACTTAACATTAGCAAAAGCTAATCTAGAGCAATTCCAGTTTATAGGAATCACTGAAGTATCTGACATTTCTATGAAAGTTTTTAATAAAGTAAAACCTGATTATTTCAATTCTTTTGTGAGAAATATTCCAAGGATAAATAAAGGCAGTCAAGTACAAAGGGAAAGATATCCTAACGAAGAAATTAAAAAAATGCTGATTAAAGCCAATAGGTTAGATATAAAATTATATAACCTGGCTATCAATAAATTTATATCGAAATATAAAACCTACTTAAATAAGGAAGAAATTCTAAAAATCAGATCTTTAAAAATTACAGACGAAAGTTTGGAACAACTTTATTCTTAATTTTTTTTATCGAAAACAAACATTAAGGAGCTTCCAATCCAAGGAGATCTTAATAATTTATTTTCAGCTTTTGCTAGAAAACTTAGAATGCTGTTAAAGAGCTTACTGGGCGGTTCAAATCCTTTTGAAACAATATTTTTATTGGTGAATAAATACATTATTTTTCTTGCTATTGCAAGGAAGTACAACGTAACGCCCCAGTATTGCATTGTTAGATTATCACCATTAATTTGACTAAATTTTTCGGTGACCATAGATTTTGAGTATCGCCTAACGTGACCTACAGCTTTATCATATTTGCTGAATAAATGCATATAAGCAGGAACATTTATAATGCATTTTCCGCCTGGTTTCAAATGAAATAAACATGAATTAACAAAATTGACATCCTCCTCAATATGTTCAATAACATCAAATAAAATGATGATGTCATATTTGTTTTCTAAAGTAGATTCTTGATCATATATATTGTAGCAATAAATATTTTGATCTTTAATTTTTATCTTTTTTAATGCAAAATCGTTGAGGTCACAGCCATCAGGATTTACACCAAAGTTCTTCGAAACTTGTTCTAAAACAGTTCCAGAACCACATCCAATTTCAAACACTTTCTTACTTGAAAAATCTATCAATTTTTGACGGACCATGGTTTTCAATCTTTCAAATCGCCATATCATCCAAAAGTGATCAGAAGTTGCCATATCAAACCATGCGTCTGCCATTGAGACTGGCTCAGCTTCTGATAAATATTTAATCTCCCCCATTATCTTTTCCAACTATTTTTTCAATTATAAAAAGTGGTCTATTCTTTACTTGAGCAAAAGTCCTAACAATATATTCGCCCAAAATTCCCAAGAACAAAAATTGCAGACATCCAATAAAAACTATCAATACAATTGTCGCAGTAAATCCTGTTGGTACGATATCAGTTGTAAATTTTAAATACAACAAATGAATGACGTAAATACTGCACAAAATAATACCAGACAATCCAAGATATGTCATTAACCTGATCGGTAACCAACTGAAGTTATAAAATCCTTCGTAAGCCAATTTAATTAATGACCCAAAGCTATACTTCGATTCACCTTGCGCTCTGGCATCCCTATCATATGGGATTTGTGCTTCTTTAAATCCAACCCATGATCGCAATCCTCTTAGGTATCGACTTTGTTCAGGCATATCGTTAAGAATATTAACGACCCTTCGTGTGATCATTGCAAAATCACCACTGTCTAGGGTGAGTTTTGTATATGAAAATTTGTTTAGTAATCGATAGAACAACTTATAGCAAAAGTTATAAAAAGCGGAAGCTTCTCTGGTTGCTCTCACACCAACTGCAATATCGTAACCATTCTCAATTTTTTCTTTAAACTGAAAAAACATTTCAGGTGGATCTTGCAAATCCCCATCTATAACCATAACTGCTTTTGTAGCTCTTACAACGGACATCCCAGCAGTCAAAGCTAATTGGTGACCAAAATTTCTAGACAACTTTACGCCTCGATACCTTTCATCTTTTTGTGTAATCTCCTCAATTAATTGAAATGTATTATCTGAACTGCCATCATCTACAAGGACAACTTCGATAGTTTCATTTTCTTTGTCCATTAAGTTTGATAACCTTTCAATTAATTTTTGAAAAGAATCAGATTCGTTAAAGAGCGGAACTAATATAGAATAAGAAATATCTTTCATTATTTATAAGTCGATATTTTGATTTTACTTTTTGTAGTTCTTGGTAATATAACAAAAAATTCGCTCTGATTTTTGGGATTAAATGTAGGTTTTACTTTATATGGATAATTATTATGCCAAACAATCATAGGTACTTTTCCTCCTTTCAGCTTCCAACCTCTTAACAAAGAAAATGCTTCTGTATTTATCAGTCTACTAAATTTAAAATCCAATTCTCTAAAATCATCTTTGTTCCCTTTTATCTGAGTCATTTCCAGAGTAATTCCACTCAGAGGCAAAGTCAATCCTTCATTTACACTTTTACTATAATTTTCTCTACAAATATCCCGCATTTCGTCCGAGTAAGCTCTTATAGAATAATTATCTGTCAAATATCCTACGCTAGCTTGTCTTGTCCTCAAATATTTTTCATAATTCAATTCATAGAGATTTTCCTTAATTCTGAAAAATGAAACGATTAAAATAAACGCTAAAAAAGCATATTGCAGATACTTGTGATTAAATTTTAGAATAAGCATTAAATTAAATACTAGAAATATCAATCCAAATATTTCATACCTCTCGAAAAAAGGATTACATAGAATTGGCGATCCACACCTACCCAAAGCAACAACTATTGCAGTTGCACCAATAAAACCAATTATAAATGCGCGTTTAATGACAAAGATGTCTCTATAATTCCTTATTAAAATATAAATGGTATTCGAACTAAGCAATGCAGTTACTAACATTGCTAAGTAAATATTCTCAGATGTAGAAATATACTTGATATAATTGCTGCAAAATGCGAGGGCAAACTCAAACTTTTGCCACGAAAATGAGAGGTTGTTTTGTCCTTCGAATCCACTTAGAAAAACTATAATATTAAGTATGCAAATGGCTACTATTGAAGTAACAGTAAATAAATCTGCTTTTTTCAGCCATAATAGATATAAACAATAGACGATAAGGACCAAACACGCAATAAAACCATTAGCAAAAGAATAAGTCATCAATGTTATCATTGGCAAAAGCCAAAGCATCTCTAACCTTGTTTTGATATTGGGAATCCTTTCCAAAAATATAAATAAGAAGATGGCAGGAAAAGCATATGATGCCACTGCTGAAGACCAGTTGATAAAATCTGTTGATGGAATAAAAAGTAAAATTGGAATTATCCAAAAGAACTTTAAAAATCTGCTTTTATATGAAAGAGTAAATACAAAAAAAGCGTACAAAATATTAGCGATTATTGGAACAAGTGCAAAATTGACTTTTCCAGAAAATGCATAGACCAAATAATTGATAATCCTTAAAACTATTGTTGGATTCCGGTTTTTTTTAAGAAAAATGTAATCTATCAATGATATTTCACCATCAAGATATCTTTGCAAGTCAGTCAAACAAATAATTACATCATCCGCATTTACTGGAAAATTAATGCAATAATGTATACTGGTCACTATATATAATAACACTAATAAACCTATGCCCATTGATAAATAATGCTTACCGAGCATATTTTTCTCACCCAATATTTCGTTAATCATTTTTAGCAAGCCGTAAAAATAGTATTTAATTTATCAGTTTTATTCATATTAGGACTTTTAGGAATATCTTACATTTTATTATTATTAATTTTACTCAAAATTTAATTTGAAAAATATACTCATAACAGGTGGCGCAGGATTTATTGGTTCTCATCTCGTAAGAAGATTTGTAAACAAATATCCACAATACAATATTTATAACCTAGATATTCTTTCGTATGCAGGAAACCTCGAAAATATCAAGGATATTGAAGACAAAGAAAATTACAGCTTTATAAAAGGAGATATTACAGAGCTCGATTTAATCAGATCCGTTTTTCAAGAAAACCAAATTGATACGGTTGTTCACTTGGCAGCGGAATCACATGTTGACAGATCGATTTCTGATCCGCTTATCTTTATTAAGACTAACGTTTTGGGAACAGCTACCCTACTTCAGGTAGCAAAAGAATCTTGGAAAGACGATATGAATGATAAATTATTTTATCATGTATCTACTGATGAAGTTTTTGGTTCATTGGGTCATGAGGGATATTTCTATGAGGATACTAATTATGATCCAAGGAGTCCATACTCTTCTTCAAAAGCAAGCAGCGATCATTTGGTCAGGGCTTGGTATCATACGTACAAATTGCCTATCATTGTTTCAAATTGTTCGAACAATTATGGACCAAATCAGTTTCCTGAAAAACTCATCCCTTTATTCATCAATAACATTATAAATAACAAACCGTTACCAGTCTATGGTAAAGGCATAAATGTCAGAGATTGGTTATATGTTGAAGATCATGCTAGAGCAATCGATGATATTATCCACAAAGGTAAAGTAGGTGAAACGTACAACATCGGAGGTCATAATGAATGGACTAATATTGATCTTATTCATTTGCTGATAAAATTGACTGACCAAAAACTTGGACGCGAAGTAGGCAGTTCAAAAAGTCTGATTACATTTGTTACAGATCGTGCTGGTCATGACTTAAGATATGCTATCGATGCAACCAAATTAAAAAATGACATAGGCTGGATGCCATCTTTACAATTTGAAGAAGGCCTCAGTAAAACGATTGATTGGTATCTCGATAACACTGAATGGTTAGAAAATGTAGTATCAGGCAGATACCGAGAATTTTACGAAAAACAATACGCAAACAGATAATGGTCGAGCAACATGATTTTGATGGTGTTTTATTAATTAAGCCTCCTGTTTTTGAAGATGACAGAGGTCATTTTATGGTAGCCTACAACAAGAAAGCGTTCAACGAATCAACCAACATAGAAATTGACTTTATTCAAGACAATGAATCAAAATCATCATATGGTACTTTAAGAGGATTGCATTTTCAAACGCCACCATTTGCCCAATCCAAATTGGTCAGAGTTTCTAAAGGTGAAGTACTCGATGTCATTGTCGATTTAAGAAGTGATTCTAAAACCTTTGGGCAATCGGCATCTTTTATTTTAAATGACGAAAACAAATACCAACTTTTTATCCCCAAAGGTTTCGCACATGGTTTTTTAGTCTTGAGCACTTATGCCATTTTTTCATATAAAGTCGATGCACTATATGCACCAGACCATGACTCTGGAATCCTTTGGAATGATAGAGCAATAAATATTGATTGGCAAATAGATATTGAAACCATATTGCTCTCAGAAAAAGACAATAATTTAATGTCATTTGAATCATACAAAGCAAATCCATACTTTTAGGTTTTTAAACTATGAAAGGAATAATATTAGCAGGCGGTTCAGGTACACGATTATATCCGATTACAAAAGCGGTTTCAAAACAATTGATGCCTATCTATGATAAGCCTATGATCTACTACCCTCTGTCTATATTAATGTTGGCAGGGATTCGAGAAATCTTGATTATCACAACACCTGAAGACAGTGCTTCATTTAAACGACTCCTCGGAGATGGTTCTGAACTAGGTTGTGATTTTCAATATGCTGTTCAAGAAGTGCCGAATGGTTTAGCACAAGCCTTCGTAATTGGTGAATCTTTTATTGGTGATGACAGCGTCTGTTTGATCTTAGGAGATAATATATTTTACGGATCTGGATTGTCTGGATTACTAGAAGAAAGTGCACAAATAAAAGAAGGCGCACGTATTTTTGCTTACCCTGTTAAAGACCCTGAAAGATATGGTGTTGTGGAATTTGACAAAGAAAATAAAGTCCTTTCATTAGAAGAAAAACCTGCCAAACCCAAATCGCATTATGCCGTTCCTGGTTTATATTTTTATGATAATCAAGTTGTAAAATTGGCAAAAGAATTAGAACCTTCAGCAAGAGGAGAATATGAAATAACGGATTTAAATAAATTGTATTTGAATAATCAATCTTTGTCCGTTGGCATTATGCAACGAGGAACTGCATGGTTAGATACTGGTACATTTGATTCCTTAGCTGCAGCTTCAGAATTTATCAGAGTCATCGAACAAAGACAAGACTACAAAATTGGCTGCATTGAAGAAGTGGCCTATCGCAAGTCCTTTATAAATGCCGATCAACTCAGAGAGATTGCCAAGCCTCTTGTAAAAAGTGGGTATGGAGAATACCTCATTCGTCTTTTAAAGCAAAATTCTTAGCTTAAAATTTACATTTCCAAAACAACATATTAGGATTTTCTTTACTATATTGTGCGTTCATTTGAAGATCGTTATAACTTCTTTCGGTTTAAATTTTAAAATATGAAAATAGCTGTAGTAGGAACGGGATATGTAGGATTGGTTTCAGGAACATGTTTTGCAGAAACAGGTAATACGGTGACTTGTATTGATATTGATGCAGATAAGGTCCAGAAAATGAAAAATGGTCAAATACCCATTTATGAACCGGGATTAGAAGTTCTTTTTCAACGAAACATCAAACAACACAGATTAAAGTTTACAACTGACTTAGCAGAAGGTATAAAAAACGCTGAAATAATTTTTCTAGCATTACCAACTCCTCCCGGTGAAGATGGCTCAGCTGACTTGTCTTATATTTTGGGCGTAGCTAAAAACTTAAGTGAAATCATAACAGATTATAAAGTAATTGTAGATAAAAGCACCGTGCCCGTTGGCACTGAAGAAAAGGTGACGAATATACTTAAACAGAAATTAGATACTTCGCTTTTTGATGTGGTTTCTAACCCTGAGTTTTTAAGAGAAGGTGTCGCTGTCAATGATTTTATGAAACCAGAAAGAGTTGTTATTGGCAGTAATTCAGACAAAGCCAATAGTGTTATGAGAAGATTGTACGAACCTTTCGTACGACAAGGAAATCCTATCATCTTCATGGATCCAAGATCTGCGGAGTTAACTAAGTATGCTGCAAATGCTTTCTTAGCAACAAAGATCTCTTTTATGAATGAAATCGCCAACCTTTGTGAAAGAGTTGGTGCGGATGTAGATTTGGTCAGACGAGGCATTGGCACAGACAGCAGGATTGGAAAAAGATTTTTATTTCCAGGAGTTGGATACGGTGGTTCATGTTTTCCTAAGGACGTCAAAGCACTTTATAAAACTTCCGAAGAGAATGAATATGATTTTAAAATATTAAAATCAGTCATGGAGGTTAATAAAAAGCAAAAACTAAAAATTGCTGATCTTATCATTGCACATTATGGACCAAATACGCAAAAAACGATTGCCATTTGGGGTTTGGCATTCAAACCAAATACAGATGATATCAGAGAAGCTCCAGCCATCGAAACCATAAATAAACTTTTAGATAAAGGCTTTAAAATCAATGCATATGATCCTGAAGCTATGGCCAATATTGGTGCCATGTATGGTGATAAAATCAATCTTTGTAAAGATCCGTATGAAACTTTACAACAGGCTGATGGTTTGGCTATTATGACAGAGTGGAACGTATTTAGAACACCAGATTTTAGCAAACTCAAAGAGAGTCTGAACGAGCATATCATTTTTGATGGACGTAACCTTTACGATTTAAATCAAATGGAAGAATTGGGATTCAAATACCAATCGATAGGACGCAAATATGTTAATTAAACGAAATAGGCTTTATCAAACGTTAATCATATTATAAATACGTTTTTTAGAGAGACGATTTAATTATTAGTAGTGTTCTTTGTACATAGATATTGTTTACTAGATATTATCATTATGAGACTTCTTTACATTATTTTATTTTCATTATTCTTCTTTACAAATATTTCTGCCCAAGTATCTTATTCGAGAACAGGTCATGTTCATGTAAGTTCCCAAAACAGCATTAAAACAATAGAAGCAGATAATTATCAAATAATCACAACTTTAAATTTTGAAAGTGGTGAAATCAATTTTGAAGGATTATTAAAATCATTCGAATTCAGACTTGGTGCATTAGATCGTGTATTTAACAGTGAAAGAATCAACGTCAATCAATACCCTAAGATAAAGTTTGAAGGAAAAATATTAGGATATAAAAATCTTGAACTTGTCGAAAACAAAGAAGTTGAAGTTCAAGTAAAAGGAATTTTATATATCTGGGACGAAAAGCGCGTCACAAGAGCAAAAGGTACACTAAAGAAATTACCAAACGGAGAAATTCATGCGCTTTCTGATTTTTCAATCAAAATTGAAGAAGCCAGTATGCATAAATTGAATGACCTCATTGATCAAAAATTACCTGATATTTTAAATGTATCAACAGAATCCTTTGGCGTCAGTCGTGACATTAATATAAATTTAGATGTCAATTATATTCCAAGAAACTGGTAACTAGGAAAACGTAAACTATGAAAAAATTAGTAAAATTTCTCTTATCCTTAATAGCCATTTTAGCAATTGGTTATTATGTATTAATCAATT
Organism: Saprospiraceae bacterium; assembly: GCA_013001975.1. GTDB lineage: Bacteria > Bacteroidota > Bacteroidia > Chitinophagales > Saprospiraceae > RFSX01. Next base: position 32,027 of record JABDKX010000093.1, read on the forward strand.
TACCCAAAGCAAAAACAAAAAGCAAAGAAGCTAAAATAACCATTGAAGCCAATGACCTTTTTGCAGCTTATGCCAAAAATGAAAAATTTGCTAATAATAAATTTAATGGTAAAATTATTGAAGTTTCTGGCATAGTCAGAAAAGTATTTAAAGACAAAAAAGACGATACTGTTATCATTCTTCAAACCGAAGATGCTATTGGTGGCATCCTTTGTACATTGGAGCAAGATCCTGATTCTCTTCCAAATGAAGGTCGTAAAGTTCGTATCAAAGGTCAGTGCAGCGGATTACTTATGGATGTTGTATTAAACAAATGTATAATACTTGAGTAACTAGTTGTACAAAAATATTATTTTCGGTTATGAAAAAAATTCTAATCACGGGAGCCGCTGGTTTTTTAGGTTCCCATCTTTCAGATAGGTTTATTAAAGAAGAATATCATGTCATTGGCATGGATAATCTTTTAACAGGAAGTATGGATAATTTAGCGCACTTAATGTCTCATCCAAACTTCGACTTTTACCATCATGATGTCACTAAGTTTGTTCATATTCCTGGGCAATTAGATTATATTTTGCATTTTGCTTCACCTGCAAGTCCCATCGATTATTTAAAAATGCCGATTCAAACATTGAAAGTTGGATCCTTAGGTACTCATAATTTACTTGGTCTGGCAAAAGCAAAAAATGCTAGAATGTTAATCGCTTCGACATCGGAAGTTTATGGTGATCCACTCATACACCCTCAAAATGAAGAGTATTGGGGCAACGTTAATCCTGTAGGTCCGAGAGGCGTTTATGATGAAGCAAAGCGATTTATGGAAGCTATGACAATGGCCTATCATACTTTTCATGGTGTTGAAACAAGAATTGTCAGAATCTTTAATACGTATGGTCCAAGAATGAGAGTGAATGATGGAAGAGCACTTCCTGCTTTTTTTCACCAAGCCATCAAAGGTGATGATATTACAGTGTTTGGAGATGGTTTACAAACAAGATCATTTTGTTTTGTTTCGGATCTTATAGAAGGCATTTATAGATTATTACACAGTGATTATGCACAACCAGTCAACATTGGAAATCCTAACGAAATTACAATCCTGCAAGCTGCAAAAGAAGTTATTGCCATAACTAATAGTACATCTAAAATAATTCATTTGGAACTACCAAAGGATGATCCCAAAGTGAGGCAACCAGATATCAGTAGAGCAAAGGAAATTTTGGACTGGGAACCAAAAGTTAGCAGAGAAGATGGATTGGTTAAAACTTTGGCTTACTTCAAATCAGTTATCACTTAGGACATTTTACGCTTCGCTTTTTCCCAAACAACATGATTCTTCTTTGTGATAAAATCATAGAATCCTTTGAATAAAGCGACATGCATAAACAAGAAATAAAAAGGAATAAAAATCAATGTCAATTTTAATTTCTTCCTTCTAAATATATATCCTAATAAAGCCAGCATATAAAATACAATTTGTGCTTTAAATGCAACCTCATAGAATGTTCCTTCAAGAAAAAAGTTAGATAAAAAAACAAGGACTAAGCAAATTGGTGCAAATGCCCACCTTATAACTCTATGGCTTATATACAAAAACAAAACTTTCCAGTGTTTGAGCGAATAGATCTCTTTTAAAGAGGCCATCGTCTGAAATGCACCAGCACTGATTCTGGTCTTTCTTTTGAACTCCTCCGATAACGTCTGCGATGATAATTCTTTTGCAAAAGCACGCGGTTCATAAATATTTCGATAACCTTTCAAAATGATTTTCATGGACAAATAAAAATCTTCGATAGCAATATGCTTTGGCACTTCTTCATACAGAGATCTTCTGACTGCGAAAAGCTCTCCAGCAGAACCGATAGAAGAATAAAAATCAGAATCCAATTGTTTTAATACAGATTCATATCGCCAATACAGGCCTTCACCTGAACTTACGGCATCGTCTTGTTCTTCAACGATAATTTTCTTTTCACCATTAACAACACCAACTTGTTGATTGTTAAAATGTGGTAAAATATAATCAACAC